>JADLBQ010000014.1 GCA_020847635.1 Bacteroidia bacterium | reverse complement strand
GGCCTGTTCCGAGAAATTATCAACAGCACTCCATAATAACCCGCTGATAGTCTTGCTTTTAAGGGTGGTCATCAGATTTTGCTCAAATAAAACACTTACAGACTTGTATGCAAATTAAAAATCAATTTATCATTCCATCTAGAAATTCTCATTACCTTTTCATTTACCCTTTCCTCCATATCCAGCTGAAGCCTGTTAAATGAAATCCGTCTGAACTAAAAATTCATGGCACAACCGTTGAAATTGTAGCAGTAAAAGTAAAGGAGGATATCAAAATGAAAAAAGTACTCTACATTCTTGTTTTTAGCCTGGTTACCATTGCAGCCAAAGCAAACCTCTTAAGTGAGCTCAGGTTAAGCCTCACCGGCAATCAGTTTTTTACTCTTACACTTGACGGGCAGTATTTCTCCTATCCCGATAACAAATATGTAGTAAACAGCATTGCTCCGGGTACTCACTATCTTCAGGTATTTAAAGCCAATGGGTTTTATGGAACTGCTATTGCATTTTCAGGTTATATTCAAATTCCTGCAGCATCCGTTGTCAATGCAAAAATTGACCGCTACGGACGCTTCGTAGTAAAAAGTATTAATCCGAAATATTCAGCACCTGTAGTGTATCAACCTGTTCCGGTTAGCTACCCGGCTTATGCTCCTGTCTTTTATCCGATGAGTGATTACGACTTCGGTTTCCTACGCGAGAGCATCAGAAGCAAAAACTTTGAAAGCAGCCGGTTACAGGTTGCTAAACAGGCTCTTTCAACTCAGTACCTGACCACTTTCCAGCTAATCGAACTGATGAACCTGATGAGTTTTGAATCTTCTAAACTTGAGCTGGCAAAGTTTGCCTACAGCAGAATTACAGACAAGCAACGATTCTACCTTGTTAATGATGCTTTCAACTTCTCAAGTTCAATCACCGAACTGGATCATTACATTCGGTTTAATAGTTAACGTCAGTTAACAATATGGAGGTGGGCCGTAACCCGCCTTTTTTTATTGCTACCGGGAAGTTCATTCCTTCATAACCCGGTTTCGGATCTTTACTGCCGGATTTCCCTGATAGATGGAATATGGTTCAAGTTCAGAAGTGGCTACTGAATTGACACTGAGTACCGCATGTGAACGGCAGGACACACCAGGACAAACAACTGCATGAGCTCCAATCCAAACTCCCTCCTCAAGATAAATTTTACCTACTATCAGATCAAAAGTTGATTTCTTGTAATTATGATTTCCACATAATAACATAGCTCCCTGTGAAAGACAGCAATGATCACCAATGACTGTTGTTGTATGATTCTCAATCCAAACCCTTTCACCAATCCAGACATGATTACCAATTGTCAACATCCAGGGGTATTTGATAAGAACCCGTGGTTTAATCACTACTCCCTCACCTACCTTAGCTCCGAATAGCCTGAGCAGCCACACCTTTGGGGATGACGGCAAGCACCAGCCTCCGGCAAAAACGATAGAGCTGGTCAGCATCCAAAGCCCTCTTTTCAACACATTACCCGGCTTATACCATGAATTATTGAAAGCGGACAGGTTGGTCTTCTGTTGCACGGCTTCAAACGTACATGATTTTTTAAAATCTGCATAACTTTAAGTCAATGTCCGTAAAATGATTTTTACATTTACCCGCAGAAATTTATGTGGAGTCTTGCCGGAATAGCTTTAGCCCTGGATACCTGGTTACATGCTAACTTTCAGACAGGTATTGCACTGCTGATTGAATTTGTCATTATCGGGATACTTTGCATTTCCTTGTTTGCTGTTCTTGGGCTGGTACTGGTACTGATGGAACGAAAAGTATCGGCTTTTATGCAAATCCGGCTTGGCCCTAACCGGGTAGGCCCTAAAGGCACATTGCAAACATTAGCCGACACACTAAAACTATTATCAAAGGAAGGTCTTACTCCGGCAGGAGCCGATAAATTTTTGTTCAATCTTGCTCCGTTTGTAGTCATGATTGCAGCTATGCTGCTGTTGGCACCCATTGCCTTTGCAAAAGATTTTCAGCTCTGGGATCTGAATATAGGGGTATTATACCTCACTGCTATTTCTTCCATAGCGGTTATCGGGATTCTGATTGCCGGTTGGAGCAGTAACAATAAATATTCATTGTTAGGAGCTATGCGTAGCGGAGCACAGATTGTCAGCTATGAATTATCAGCTGGTTTGTCAATTCTAACAGTTGTTATTCTTGCCGGAAGCCTACAGATTTCAGAAATAATAAACAGTCAGCAAAATGGCTGGTGGATTTTTAAAGGCCATATTCCGGCTCTAATATCCTTTGTCATTTTCATTATTGCTGTAACTGCCGAAACCAATCGTGCGCCATTTGATCTTGCAGAAGCTGAAAGTGAACTAACAGCTGGATTCCATACCGAATATTCAGGAATGAAATTCGCATTGTTTTTTCTGGCAGAGTATATCAACATCTTCATTGTTTGTGCTATTGGTTCAATTTTATTTCTGGGTGGATGGATGCCGTTTCATATTGGCAACTGGTCATCATTTAACACTGTGATGGATTACATTCCTTCTTCTGTTTGGTTTTTTGGAAAAACATTCTTTCTCATTTTTGTTATTATGTGGTTCCGATGGACTTTCCCCAGGCTGAGAATAGACCAACTTCTGAATCTGGAATGGAAATACCTGTTACCCATAGGAATGGTGAATCTGTTGCTTGCCGCATTAGTTGGCATTATGGGCTGGCATTTCTGATTAATTATGAGCAAAAAACATGTTCTTGCTCTATTGTTGATTCTTGTTGCTGCAGTTAGCGGAACCGGTCAATCATTACTTCCTGAGACTTCAGACCGGATAAGCGCTGCCCTCATCCGGTACTTCAGCCCTGATAAGCAGGCAGGTTATTTCAAAACAATTGACTCTGATACTTCAGGCCAACTGAATACCATTCTCAATTCAGGATTTAGGGAATTATCCGTGAAAAATTATAATAAAGCAGTAACCTCTTTCACGATTCTTCTTGATGAATTCAAAAGGAAAAAGGATTATAACGGGCTTGTTATGTCAGCAACACTTGCTGGTCTTGGAAGGTGGTTAAATCATGACACAGAAAAAGCTTTGCAGTATTTGTACAGTGCACTAGACATTTCAAAAGAAAATAGGCTGATTAGCATTGAACCGGTGATTAGTTCAATACTGGGTAACATCTACCTCCTCAAAAACGATACTGCTCATGCCCGTTCTTTTTTAAGTGATGCATGGAAAAAAAGAAAACGTACCGACCGTGAGTTGTTTGCAGTTTTAATTGAGTCGGCAGGTGAAATTGCATTACAACACAACCATTACCGGTTATCAGAAGTATATTTTAGAAACCAGCTTACGCTGGCAAATGAATCTGGTGAAAAACAGCAACAGGCAAAAGCTCTATTAAACCTTGGACTTACCCGTTTTAAACACGGTGATTTTGCAGGTGCGGTTAACTACCTTGACCAAAGTATGGGTCTTGAAATGCGGTTACCTGTAATCCGCCTGAAAAAAGATGCCTTATTGAAGGCTGCCTCATTTTACAGTTTCACCAAAGAATACACCAAAGCCGATGCTTACCATGAACGGTACAGAGCTTTAAAAGATTCGCTCGAACATCAGATGGGAATTTCTGATGAGCAGAAACTGCCTGCTCAACTCATCAGCGAACAACAGCATCTTATCAGGCTGCTCGAATCCGGATCTGAGGAATCTCCCCGGCTCATTGATCAGTCTGATCTTGAATTAAGCCGGCAGTCAACAGCTATTGACATGGAAAGGCAGATAAAAGAAACGGTACTGGAAGAACTAAACGTTGCAATGATTGAAAAAAGAGAAAAAGAAAATGAACTGTTAGAACTTCAGCATAAACAAGCCGAGCAGGAACTTGAACTCCGGAAGAAAGAAATTGCCCTAGAAAAAAATAAACGGCTGATTGTTTTGCTCATTGCTGCCGGGTTAATTATTGCTACAATTTCTTTTTTTATTTACAACCGTTACCGGTATAAAAAGAAAACCACAGAAGAGCTTCATTCCGCATTTAACCAGCTCAAATCTGCGCAGGATCAGCTGATTCACTCACAGAAGATGGCCTCTCTTGGACAAATTACAGCCGGAATCGCACATGAGATTCAGAATCCGTTAAACTTTGTAAATAATTTTTCTGAAATATCTGTTGCACTGATCCAAAAGGTTAAAGACAAACCTGCAGCTGAACAAGGTGAGACCCTTCAGTTAATAGAATCGAATCTCAAAAAGATTAACGAATACGGCAAACGTGCATCCGATATAATAAAAAGCATGTTGTTGCACAGCCGTAGAAAATCAGATGACTACCAATCTGTAAAAATTAATTCCCTGGTGCAGTCATCTGCACAATTTGCAATGACTGCATTTCACTCCAAACATCCTTCCTTTACATTCAACTATATAGAAAGGCCTGACCGAAATGATCCGGTAGTTTCAGTAATTCAGCAAGAGATCAGCAGGGTTATTGTCAACTTAATAACCAATGCCCTTCAGGCAATGCAAGAAAACCAATCCGGCACAGAAACGTTTAAGCCCGAATTGATTGTTTCCACCCTTCTGCAAAAGGATAAGGTTGAAGTGCGTATTTGCAATAACGGCCCGGGGATCAGGGATGAATTCAAAGACAAAATCTTCACTCCGTTTTTTACTACCAAACCTGCCGGAAGCGGCACCGGTTTAGGCCTCAGTATCAGCTATGACATAATCACCAAAGGTCATAAAGGAGAAATGTACTTCACCAGTGAAACGGGGAAAACCTGCTTTGTATTTACTCTATCTGTTACCGGAAATGTGTGATAGTGTATCTTTGTCAAACGTGACAAATTACAACAACTATCCTTAAAGTCGCTACCTTCGCAATCCGATTTATAAATGACCCTGGCAGAAGTAAAACCTGGTCAGCAGTGTGTGATTAAGTCATATTCTGATCAATGGCTGAAATTAAAGCTAATGGAAATGGGATGTCTTCCCGGGGAACTTATTAAAGTTATCCGACTTGCTCCGCCCGGAGACCCAATGGCTATTTCAGTTTCAAATTATGTGCTTGCCATCCGGATTAGTGAAGCAAAAACAGTAGAAGTTGAATTAATTTAAAATCATGTTACTGTCTGAAATTAAGCCTGTGTCCAGCGTTCGCTCATTGAAGGTTGCATTGGTTGGTAATCCCAATAGCGGCAAATCAACCTTATTTAATGTATTAACCGGGTTAAACCAGAAAACAGCAAACTTCCCGGGAGTAACCGTTGAAAAACGTACCGGCAGATGCAATGTAAAAAACACAGAAGGAAAAGTTGAATCATTTGAGATAATTGATTTGCCTGGAAGCTATAGTCTTTATCCCAAAACTCCTGATGAGCAGATTTCTTTCAGCGTACTTTGTGATCCTCAGGATGATGCAAAACCTGATATTGTCATTGTAATTGCTGAAGGAACTAACTTAAAGCGTAATTTATTTCTCTGTTCACAGATCATAGACCTGAGGATTCCGGTAATCCTGGCTGTTAATATGATGGATATTGTAAATTACAAAGGAATCCGGATTGATTTTGACAATCTTTCACAAGAACTTGGAATCAGGATTTTCCCGATGATTGCCCGAACAGGAGTTGGAGTGCAGGAACTGAAGCAGGCACTTACAGAAACGGTTCCATTACCTGACCACGAATTTCTGGATGTCAGACAATTTGCACCCACTGTAGTTGACCAGATTAAAGCGATTGCACCTATTACAAGTAACTACGGAGCCTATCAGCTTGCCAACAACATTGAATTTGTTTCCTGGTTTAAGAATAGGCAGGAGAAAAAACAGAAAATTATCAATGTCATCAGTGACTCGGGGTTTGATCCTGTTCAGCAACAAGCTTACGAAACGTTGGAACGCTATAAGGTTATCAGTGGAATTATGAGCCGGCATGTACGCATGGAGCCAGTCCAAAAACGTCCGGAATGGAGCAAGCGACTTGATAACGTACTAACCCATCGGGTATGGGGATATATTATTTTTCTGGTTGTTCTGTTTATGATTTTCCAGGCAATCTTTTCATGGGC
This sequence comes from Bacteroidia bacterium, assembly GCA_020847635.1. Lineage (GTDB taxonomy): Bacteria > Bacteroidota > Bacteroidia > AKYH767-A > OLB10 > CAADHD01. Next base: position 16,375 of record JADLBQ010000014.1, on the reverse strand, counting down.
CCAGTATCCCATGGACTTTATTGATGACAGTTTTGCACTATTTGGAAGCTGGTTAAGTTCGGTTTTACCATCGGGGATTCTGAACGATTTACTGGTAAACGGGATTCTAGCCGGATTAGCTGGAATTGTGATTTTCATTCCTCAGATTACCCTGCTCTTTGCATTTATTGTTATTCTGGAAGATACCGGTTACATGGCAAGAGTTAGCTTTATTATGGATAAACTCATGACTCGCTATGGGCTGAACGGCCGTTCATTGATTCCACTCATCAGCGGAGTGGCCTGTGCAGTACCTTCCATAATGGGAACCCGTACCATTCAAAGCTGGAAACAGCGAATCATTACAATCATGGTTATCCCGTTAATGAGCTGCTCCGCCCGCCTCCCTGTTTATACCTTGATAATTTCCATTATCATTCCATCCAGTCCTATTTCGGGTTTTATCAATCCACAGGGGCTAGCACTCATGTCACTTTACCTGCTTGGTTTTGTTGCTGCTATTGCTGCTGCAACCTTTTTGAAATACATTGTAAAGGAAAAAGGGCGTGACTTTTTTGTGATGGAGCTTCCATTATATCGGGTTCCCCGATGGCCTGATGCCGGAATTGCTGTGATTGACAAGGTCAAAGTATTTCTGTTTGATGCCGGAAAAATCATTATTGCCATTTCCATTATTCTATGGTTTCTGGCATCTCAGGGCTACGGTGACAAATTCAAGAGTCTGAACCGACAAATAGAACAAGCAACAGCCTTGCAGACAAACCCTGTAACACTTTCAGCTCTGGAAGCCCAGCGGTTAGAATACTCCTTTGCCGGCCAGATCGGTCATCTTATTGAGCCCGCCATTGCACCCCTGGGGTTTGATTGGAAAATTGGCATAGCACTGATTACTTCATTTGCTGCCCGTGAAGTTTTTGTAGGAACAATGTCAACCATTTATAGTGCCGGGAATGAGTCAAAAACCAAGATGACCGTAAGAGATAAAATGATGGCAGAAATAAATCCTACAACCGGTAAACCCCGGTATAATGCAGCAACCGGCTGGTCATTGATGTTATTTTATGCATTTGCCTTGCAGTGCATGAGCACAATTGCTGTTGTAAAAAGAGAAACCGGAGGATGGAAGTGGCCCATGATTCAATTAGGGTACATGAGCGCCCTAGCCTATATGGCCAGCTTCATTGCATATCATCTCTTAAGCTGACTGAATGGTAATCCGTTTCATTGAATGTAACCCCGTTTTTTGTAGTAATACAGGAGTTTCAGGTATCCTGTTTGAATCTTAAGCTGAAGAAAAAATTGCAGACAGTAAACCAATGCATCTACTTCACTAAATTCCAGATCTTAATCAGGTAAGAGACACTGTAGCCCATTTGCTTGATATTGCAATACAGGAGGGTAATCCTCGAAAATCCATAAATTGGTTTTGCTGGTTAGGCTTAAAAACTGCAGAAGTGTTCCGTTAAATCCTATCGAATCAAGGGAAGCTGATAATAAGAACAGGTTAAGGAGTATGACTACACCAATTCATCATTACATTCTCCCTTTTCGGTTAATAACACATCACAGTTTGTTGGCTGAATTCTATATTATTTCAGGTCTTAACCACTCTTATCCTATTACAGGTATCAAAGAAAGATTGCAGGCAGACAAGCCGAATGTTCCCGCTCAGAGACAATTCAATCAGATAAATTCCTGCTTGTTATAACTCCAGTGGAGCATATCGGAGTCGAACCGATGACCTCTTGCATGCCATGCAAACGCTCTAGCCAGCTGAGCTAATGCCCCAAATAAAAAAGGGAAGCAAATAAAAACAATTAATTTGTTATTGTGAAGGCAGTATCCTGCTTAAAATCTGATCTGGCAGCATTGTTTTCGTTCTTTAACAAGTTAAGTTCCAGTTTTCAGAAAATCAGCCTATCCGCCATGGTAAACCGGGGATGAACCGTCAATCCAATTGTTGAAACTCAGATCGCAACAGGCTAGACCCTTCTTTTAAATATTCTTTTGTAAAATGGTAAGCCGTTAGTGTTATTCTCAAAATATCCATCACCACCTCTTACATGACCGTAATTATGACCATATCCATAACCATATCCATATCCGTACCGCTTGTTGAAATCAGCATCATTAATTAAAATACTCATATTACTGAACTTTCCTTCACGGTTCATTTCTTCCAATGACCGGATGTATTCAAGCCTTGAGAAATTTTCACGAACGATATACAAATTAATATCTGAGTACTTCATTAGTATAAAGGCATCCGATACAATACCAAGTGGAGGTGTATCCACAATAATCAGGTCATACCGTTGGCGCAGTTCTTCAAATAATGAGTCCATTTCCGGAGTTGAAATCAATTCTGAAGGATTGGGAGGAATTGGGCCTGAAGAAACAATATCCAGATTTTCAATACCGGTACTCCTGATTATTTCATCAACAGATACCTGACCAATCAGGTACTTTGTAATCCCGGTGTTATTATCCAGATTAAAATCCTGAATGAGTTTGGGCTTTCTAAGGTCTAATCCTACCAGCACAACCTTATTCCCCTGCAAGGCAAACACACTGGCCAGATTAATGGAAACAAATGATTTTCCTTCACCGCTTACAGATGAAGTAATCAGAATTACTTTTTTATTTTTATCTACTCCGTAGAACTGAAGATTGGTTCTGATTGAGCGGAATGCCTCAGCCAGAGGAGACTTCGGGTTATGAATAACTGCCATATTCCCAGGTTCGTTCAAATGGCCGGCAACACCAATAATTGGCAATGAAGTAAGTGCGGTAACCGAATCGCGGTTACTGACAGTTGTTCGAAAAAGAGTCTGGAAAACAATAAACAGAACCGGTAAAATTAAAGCCAGAGCAAACGCAATTCCAAAAACCAGTTTTTTATTTGGCGACACCGGCTCGTCCAGTAATAAAGCTTCATCCAACACACGGTTATCTGAAACTACCGTAGCTTTTGCAATACTGGTTTCTGCCTTTTTCTGTAACAGATACAGATAAATATTCTGGTTGACATCAAATTTTCTTTTAATCGCAATTAAATCACGTTCTGTTTCCGGAATCCGGCTGATGGATGATTCAAGAACTGCAATATTATCCTTCAATGTCTGATTGGTTGTTCGGATGTTTGCCTGAATTGATTTAATATTTTCAATTAAAGAAGCTCTGGTATCTTCAATTTGTTTATCAATTACCCTTACAGCCGGAGCATCGGATTTAATTCCATAGGCAATACTGTTTCGTTTACTCTGAAGCTGCTGATAATTCTGAATAAGTTGAACCAGCAGTGGATCAGGAATTCCTAGGCTTGAAGGTGCCAGCTGGGTCATATCCTTATTGCTGCTAACATATTCAAGTAAATTATCCAGTGACTCCATTTCAATCTGTGACTGCATGCGTTGTGTTTCAACAGCATTCAATTTGTCCAGAATTGCTTTTGCCTCAATTGAGAGATCAACCGTTTTGTTTTTTTCCTTAAACGACTGGAGTTCCTGCTCAATGACTTCTAGCTGGGCGGTTGTTGCTGCCAATTGTTCTTCTACAAATTTCAGAGTCAATGAGGCAACGGAGGCCTTATCCTTAATATCCAGGTTAATGTATTCATTCCCGATTCCGTTCAATATATCAACTGCCCGCTGAGGGATGTTATCATTGTAGCTCATCACCACAATTGAAGCATCCTTATTCAAAGGTTCAATATTGAGATTCTCATCCAGGATACCAAAAATCTTACTGTACGAATAAATAATAAATTTAAAATCATTATCATCAGTCAGATTAACGAGTGAATCTCTGAAGATAGTCAGTGAAAAATAAGGTGAAGTAATCTTTTCACCAAAAGCGATTTGTTTAGAAAACGAGAATGATTGCTGGTTTTCCACCTCTGCATCAATGGAAACTGACAGACCATCATTTGAAATTATCAGATAAAAAGGAGTATTGAAAATATAGTCACTTACCTCATCATAAACAACCTTAAAAGGAGCTGACTTGTACATGGGTTTTGAAATGATACCGGACACATTAAAATACCCGACCTGTAATCCTAAGTTTTTGATAACCTCCTGTTTAACCGATCTCGAATCAAGAACCCCCATTTCAGTTGCCACATTTTGCTGTTCACCAAATAAATCACCGGATAAAATATCATCCAGGCTTTTACTTGGGACTTTTGATTTATCCTTAATTAATACTGTCGAAACAGCCCGGTATTCAGGCAGGGTAAGCCTGATATACATAAAAGCAGCAAACATCAATGCAATAAAAGCAACAACAAAATACTTCCAGTGTAAAAGAAGCTCCCGATAAAAACGTGAAAGATCAACTTCTTCCGATGTTTTGTGCTGGTAACTATTACTTTCCATTCGTTCGGATTATTAAACTGATTACGATTGCTGTTGTTGAAATAACTGAAGTGATTACAACCAATGCCGGATTGATATTAGCCAGTGCCTTTCTTCTAATTGGTTTTACATAAATTATGTCATCGGGATAAAGATACCGGTAGGTTGTCAATGCCTCAGTTTTAGTCAAATCCAGTTTAATCTCAGTCAGCTTTTCATTTGAAGCTTTCCTGTAAATACGAATATCCGTACGATCCCCGTAGTTTGTCAGATCACCGGCCCATCCGATTGCCTCAGCAATTGTCATTTTTTCATTCGGAATATAATACAATCCCGGTTTAGCTACTTCTCCTAACACGGTAAATTTAAAACTCAGCTTTTTCAATACTACAACGGGGTCTTCAATGTATTGATTAAACCGGTTTGTAATCGAATCTTTAGCGGCAGCTATTGACAGGCCATCTACTTTAAATTTTCCGATTAAGGGCAATTCAAGGTAACCGGATTTATCAACGATAAATCCTTTTTCATAGAACGTTCTGTTATCAACTAGGCCTTTATCAAAATTTGCGCTTAACCCAGGCATAGCTTCGGGGTTGATCGTAAAAAGCTGAACTGATAAAATATCTTCAGGGTAAATCATCATTTCAAAATCCGGTGAAGGCTCCTGAGCAGGATTAAAATCCTGGAAGTACACAATTTTCTTCTGTGGTGTACAGGAAGTCAACAGCCAGAAACAGCCAATTATAAAAAACAACTTTGTCTTCATGCCGAAATTTAGTCTGCCAGGATTGCTCTTGAAATTACTATTTTCTGAATTTCAGAAGTTCCTTCATAAATCTGAGTGATTTTGGCATCACGCATCAGCCTTTCAACATGAAAATCTTTTACATAGCCATAGCCTCCGTGAATCTGAACGGCCTCAATAGTTACATCCATTGCCGTTTGTGATGCATACATCTTAGCCATACTACTGGCTACTGCATAGTTCTGATGATTGTCTTTCAGCCAGGCTGCCTTCAGGCATAAAAGCCGTGCTGCCTCAATCCGAGTTGCCATATCGGCCAGTTTAAACTGAATTGCCTGGTGATATCGGATTTCTTTTCCAAATGCTTTTCGTTCTTTGGAATATTTAAGGGCAAGTTCATAAGCTCCCGATGCAATGCCTAATGCTTGTGCAGCAATTCCAATTCTGCCTCCTTCTAAGGTTTTCATAGCAAACTTAAATCCGAATCCCTCTTCGCCAACACGGTTGGCTTTAGGAACTTTTACATCCGAGAACATCAGTGAATGTGTATCTGATCCCCGGATTCCCAGTTTATTTTCTTTTGGGCCGATGGTAAAACCCGGCATTCCCTTTTCTAAGATCAGGCAATTGATTCCCCTGTGTCCCTTAGATGGATCTGTTTGAGCCATAACCAGATAAACAGATGCTGAGGATCCGTTTGTAATCCAGTTCTTGGTTCCGTTCACAAGATAATGATCACCCATATCAACTGCTGTCGTATGCTGAGAAGTGGCATCTGAACCGGCTTCCGGCTCCGATAAACAAAAAGCTCCCAGAATTTCACCCTTTGCAAGGCGAACCAGATATTTTTTCTTTTGTTCTTCAGTTCCATATGCTTCCAACCCCCAGCAAACCAGCGAGTTGTTAACCGACATAATTACTGAAGTGGATGCATCAATCTTTGAAATTTCCTCCATTGCCAGTACGTATGAGATTGTATCCATTCCGCTCCCGCCATACTCGGTACTCACCATCATCCCCAGAAAGCCAAGCTCACCCAGCTTCCTGATCTGTTCTGCCGGAAACTTCTGGTGTTCATCTCTCTCAATAACACCCGGAAGTAACTCAGCCTGAGCAAAATCCCTTGCAGCCTGTTGAATAATTTTCTGTTCTTCTGTAAGTTCAATGTTCATATGTCCTTTTTTAAAGTCTGCAAAAATAATTCTTTGTTATGAGAGAATCTTTTGTAAAATACAGTACCTGCCCTGAACCCATATCCACTTTACTGTGTGAAAAGCAACCTGGAAAAAATACCCTACTGACAAGAATATGACTGAAAAAGTCACCGTTGATCAACATAAAAACTCACCGGGCTTGCAGCACAGTATCTAACGTTTTTGTTGGCTGAAATCACAACCAGGATGAACTATTGAAAATACAATCAGGGCCAAACGAATCACCCCCGCCCATTCATAAAATTAAGTACCCAATGGTTGCTCGACAAATATATTTTATATTAGCTTTGCTATCTAAGCACAAGCTTGAAAGCAATTGTTCTAAATTCAGTACGTACCGTTTGCGTGGAGAAAAGCTGGGTTATGGCTGGCTGGTAAGTTACCGGAAAGTACCAGAGATAATGCAGTAACAATATAGCACCTGACCAATGAAAGCAAAATCTTTTACTTACCTTTTAATCTTTCCTTTGTCTGTAGTTTTCCAGATTACAAATCATTTTAACAACATGGACACGATATGGTATGTTGTAAAGACCTATTCAGATGTTATGCGAAGCCATGCGCTTCGATTGAATGACAAAGCGACTTTAAGAAGTTCTTAAATCGTACAGAATATACATCAAGTTCAGCGAAAAATAAATTGTGATTGACTTAGAAAATCTTAAATGCTTTTTTGCGTACAATAAAATTATTTTATGTCTAACTTCAAAAATAAAAACAAATGAAAAAACAAATTCTTCTTTCAGCAACAATTACTACAATGACAGTTTTGCTACTTGTTTCCAACTCATCAAACGCTACAGTATGGCGAGTTAACAATAATGGTGCTTCCTATGTTCAATGGACAGGGCAGCAAGTTTTCAGCAACTTCTCTCAAGCCGTTGCTTCTGCTTCAGCAGGTGATACAATTCACCTTGAAGCATCTCCTACTGCTTACAATGGTACCGGAATTGGAGCAACTCACGTTGATAAAAAACTAATAATCATTGGTCCAGGATATTTTTTAGGAGGTGCGACTGGTAATGCAAATCAGCAGGTGAATCCTAATACTGCACTTATTATGGAAATTTTCTTTAATGCAGGTTCTGATAATTCTGAAATTATGGGAGTTCAAATTGGAACAGGTGCTGGTATTTTACATATAAGAACAAGTAATATCACTGTAAAAAGGAATTACTTCAAAGGCAGACTCTATATTGATAATTCAACTCCAATAAGCAACATCTTAATAACACAAAATTATTTTGAAGGTCAAGATTTTACACATGGGGCGGGAATGGCTTCAGTGAGCTCCTCAATAATTTCTAATAATAGAATTTTTACATTAGACCTGACAAATAATTTTCAAGGAATAATTACGCAAAATGTTTTTGATGGAGGAGGACCTATCAGTTTTTTTGGAAATCAATTTTACAATAATATTATTAGAAATGCAACTGTGAATATAATAGCTAATAATAATGATACTACCAATGTTCATAACAATGTATTTACTTACGCAGCACCTCCATTTCTTCTCCCAACTCCAAATTCAAATACATTCAGTTTTCCATTAAATCAGCTTTTCATCACAAGTAGCAGTGTTGATGGTAACCTCCAAGATAGTTCAGCATGTATTCAATGTTTTAATAATGGTTCCTTTGGTTATATCATGGGCGTCTATGGAGGTGCTCCGGGCACAGAATACAAACGAAGTGGAATTCCTGCAATACCTGCCATTTATCAATTGTATGCAACGCCTAACTTAACACGAGGCGACACCATTCAAGTTATCATTCATACCCGCAGCAATAACTAAAGCCATGAGAAAGTTAATTACCTTATTGTTGCTTCTTGCGTCAATGGCGAAAGCGCAAACAAACATTGTAAAAATTGAATATTGGATTGATACTGATCCAGGTTTTGACAACGCTATCTCAGTTACTGGATTTACTTTACAACCTGATGTGAAATTTAATTTCATCATTCCCGTAAATCTTACTCTTGGAATCCACACTTTTGGAATCAGAAGTAAAGATGCAAATAATAATTGGAGCCAAACAAATTTTTTCCCTATAAGTATTGCAGACAGTTCGCATGGTGCAATTGTTCAGGTTGAATATTTTTGGGATACGGACCCTACGTTCGGCAACGCTACTGATTCAATACTTAGTTTACCAATTGTTGATATTAATAATGGATTATTTATTGATTCAGTTCCCATGAGTTTCCTAGTAGGAAGTACCAGTCATATTTTATTTGAAAGAAGTAAAGATTCCAGAGGAAGATGGAGTCATACCAATTATGTTGACAGCACAGTGGTAACAGGTACAGTGAATGTGAATGAACTTGACAAATTATCTGGTATTAAAGTTTATCCAAATCCATTTATGAGCGCTCTTACAATAATTCCCAAGACTAATGAAAGCGTGAGATTGATTTTGTATGATGGGAAAGGGAAAAAAGTACTTGATACTTTTATTAACCAAGAAACTAGAATCAATACACAATCATTGTCGACTGGTTCATATATTCTATTTGTTTGGACTGACAAGCAAATAATATACAGAACTACGATAATCAAACAGTAATACTTCGATTGAGCAGTCGGGTATTCGCATAACATGCAGATTAAAAGAAATAAAAAAAGAAGGGCTTTGAGAGGTAAACAAAGAGTTGTGCTTCTAATGAGCAGTACAGGTAAACGAGCAGTAGTGCTTCTAATCCCTTCTTTTTTCTACTTCTTTAATTCTTTCTGGTAATGCTCAAAATCCAAACTTTGTAGCAACAAAATCAACTATTTATGGTTTCCAAAGAGACATTTCAATAAACAGTCATTTATGGTTTAAGTTATATTTAACAAGCGATTTGCTGTTTAAAAACAACCTGACATTTAGAGGCCTAATCCGGACAGATAACAACAGGGTTGTATTCCTTGACACCTCAAGTCAGCTTGACACATAATATAACTTTAACGCTAATTCTGGTGACAGCGTTTTGTTCAATTTATACGGGCAATTCCCCGAGAAAATACCTGTTATCAATATTGACAGCATTAAGATAAACGGGCAGTATTACAGGCATCTTCACTTTGCTGAACCGACAATGATTAATGCTTTTAATTTGTTGAATGAAGTATGGATTGAAGGCATTGGAAGTATTCACGACCCGATCTTCACAACTTTCCCGATTAAATTCAGCACCGAAATTCCAGACTCATTAATCCTGACTTGCACCTATTCAAACAATCAACAACTTTGGCAACACCCATCATACAATTCTTGTTACTTAAACATTGTGCTTGGTTTTGGCAACCAAAGCAAAACTAATCTGATCACTTATCCCAATCCTGTGCAAGACTAGCTTAAAACCAACTTTACCCGTACCGGCAATTACGAAATTAATATTTTGAATCCGGCAGGACAGAAACTGATAGAAAAAATAATTACTTTGAACCTGGTAATAATTGACTTGACAAGATTAAATGACAGAATCTATTTTATAACTGTTACCGGCAATACAGAAAGATGGGCAGGTAAACTGGTGAAGAATTACAACTTCTGACAGCACATTTACAATTGGTGGAGATTTATATTCGGGAGTCAGCCATTCGGTTACAAAAAATTCAGTGTCTTGTATTATCAATAGCACTAAAGACCCGCTTATCGAATAGCCTGCTAACGGTTAAACTCAAAAAACTATTCTTCCATTTTTTAATGATTTTCTCTGTTTCATCTGCTGTGGTTAAATCCAATTTTGATGGTACCCGGCTCAAATTCAAAAACCGAATTACCTGCCACCATTTCATGACTACCATTAACTTTGTAGAGGAAAATCGGATTAACGATTCTAACAGTTACTCATTTGCAGAACAAGATAAGATGTTGATTCTTCACTTATGATTCCGCATAAAACAACAGCCATTGGAATTATGTCAGGGACCTCACTTGATGGTCTTGACCTGGTATTATGCAGATTTGTTTTTCGGGAGGGGAGTTGGAACTTCAAATGCATTGATTCAACAACAGTTCCTTACCATTATACCTTCAGAAAAAACTTATCCGTTTCACATCTGCTAAGTGGCGAAGAGCTCTCAATCCTAAATATCCGTTTTGGTCATTATATAGCGCGTGCAGTTAATAGATTTGTCAATAAGAGAAGCATTAAACCTGTTGTAATTGGATCGCATGGACACACTGTCTTCCACCAGCCGGGAAAAGGTCTTACTGTTCAGATTGGATCGGGGGCAGTAATTGCAGCTCAGACCGGAATTGATACTATCTCCGATTTCAGATCAACTGATGTAGCATATGGCGGACAGGGGGCACCCTTGGTACCAGCTGGTGACGAGTTGCTGTTTTCTCAATACGATGCATGTTTGAATCTAGGCGGTATTGCAAATATTTCTTTCAGAGTAAAAGGTAAGAGAATAGCTTTCGATATCTGCCCAGTCAACCTGATTCTGAATTTTCTTGCCAGGCTGGCTGGAAAGAGTTATGACAAAAACGGAGCAATTGCAGCTTCGGGGATAGTAAATAAGAAACTTCTGAGCAGCTTAAATCAGCTTGCCTATTACAAACAGGCCTATCCGAAATCAACCGGGAGGGAATGGTTTGAAAAAAGGTTTCTTCCAGTAGTTACGGCTTCAGGACTTTCTGTTCAGGATAAGGCAGCAACCTGTGTTGAGCACATTGCCATTCAAATCAGCAAAGTGGTTAATCAAAGTAATAACAGAACGGTGTTATTAACAGGTGGAGGTGCTCATAATAATTTTTTAGCTGCACGTTTAAGATTTCACAGCAGAACAGAAATATATATACCCGGTAAAACAATTTGTGATTATAAAGAGGCAATCATATTTGCATTCCTGGCGGTTTTAAGACGAACTAACCAAATAAATTGCTTATCATCTGTAACGGGTGCTGAAAAAGACAGTTGCTGTGGGGCAATATATAAGGCATAATTGTTCAACTTTGCTGCCAGTACATATTTAAAACAGCTATGAGTCAGAACGAAGCAGAAGAAAAATTAAGAGTTGGAATTTCAATCGGAGATATCAATTCCATTTCACATGAATTGATATTTAAAACCTTTTCAGATCATAACATGCTGCATGTATGTACTCCTGTTGTTTACAGTTCAGCAAAAGCATGGGCATTTCACAGGAAAGCATTGGGAAATCCGGAAATTCAATATCAGACCATTGCTCAGAGAAGCGAGTTGAACACGAAAAAGCTGAATCTTGTTAATTGCTGGGATGAAGAAGTTAAGATTGAGTTTGGACCCGGTAATTCTTTTACAGGAAAATATGCCGTATTAGCACTAAAGAAATCCCTTGATGATCTCAATGACGGATATATTGATGTGCTGGTTACCTGCCCGCTGGACAAGCATGCTGTGGAAAAGACAACTCCGGGTTTTAACGGTCATACTAATTTCATTGCTTCCTATTTAAAAACTGGCACACCGCTGATGATGTTTCTCAGCGATGTCATAAAAGTAATTTGTGTAACAGGTCACGTATCTTTAAAGAATGCTGTAGGTTCACTTACCCAAGATTTAATTAAAAATCAGATCCGCCAGGCAATTCGCTCTCTGAATAATGACTTTGGAATTATCAAACCGCGAATTGCGGTATTGGGTCTGAACCCCCATGCCAGTGATCAGGGTTTAATGGGTAATGAGGAGAAGGAAATAATTGAACCGGCAATCCGTAGCCTCACTGATGAACATGCAATCATACTGGGTCCTTATCCGGCAGATGGTTTTTTCGGACACAAACTGAATAAGAAATTTGATCTGGTTGTTGCAATGTATCATGACCAGGGACTAATTCCCTTTAAGGCATTATTTCATGCTAACGGAGTAAACTATACGGCAGGACTACCCATCATCCGAACATCGCCTGTTCATGGTACGGGTGCTGATATTGCCGGCAAAAATAAAGCGGATGAAAGTTCTTTCAGAAGTGCAATCTATTCAGCTATAGACATCCAGGCTTCCCGCAAGCTGAATAAAGAACTAATGGCCAATCCTTTAAAGGTATCAACACAAGATTCTGAAAAATAAAAAAGTTCCGCCAGGCGGAACTTTAATGTACCAGTAACAAATAAAACGAGTCTTTTTATTCGTTTGAAGGTGTAGCTTCTACTGGAGCTGCAGTAGAATCTGTTGTAGAAGTTGTTGCTTCCGGTGTAGTTGCTTCAGCAGCTTCCGGTGCAGTTGCTTCAGTTGCAGCAGCTTCGTTAACAGCATTCTCAGTTGCAGTTGCAGCTTCCTGAGATGTTTCCTGTGAATTTGAACAGGCAGCAAAGGTTGCTAACCCGGCAATCATGAATACAGCAAATAACTTTTTCATTTTAATTTATAGATTTTAAATTGTGCGCCAAATGTACAATGATTTTTAAATCGTAACGACATTTGTTAATAAATTATTTCAGGTAGTGAAATACTCATTCAGCGGCTCCATAACATTATCTATCCATCCTGACTCATGCCGTTGAGCATCTGATTCGTTTGGGAATGCCGAGTGGACAATCGTCAACTGTGAGCCAGCATCATGCCTGGAAATTTTGATTTTAACTTGAGAAGCAGATGTCTTTTTATCCCATTCGGATGGTTTCCAGGTTATTATCAACAAAGAGGGAGGCTTAACCTCCAATACTTTTCCTTTAACCCAACCATCAAAATATTCAAAATTGCCACCTGGTTCTGTTTCAATAAAACCACCTGCTTTGCTCCATTTAGCAATCTGGTCTGCTTGGGTAAGGGCGTTGAATACTTCTGACGGAGAAGCATAAAGCACATAATTTATCACAATTGAATCTTTCATTTAACCCGATTCAGCATCTACTCTTTAGTGGAAATGACAACTTTCTTGTAAATTATTCCGTCCCCTGTTCTGAGTCGTACAAAATAGATTCCATTACAAACCCTTGTATCCATGTTTACCCTTTGCACACCTGCATCCAACCCTGCTTCTTCCCGCGTTAAAATCTGTTTTCCGGTTATGTCTAATAAGTCAATTGAGATTTTTGCCGGTTTTTTTAATGTGAATTCTACAAAAAAGTTCGTGCTGGTAGGATTTGGAAATACATTCAGATTTATCGAGTTTGAAAAATCATTGCTAACCCCCAATACCCCATTCAAGTTAATGTCGTCAATAAAAATATTATTTCCCTGATTCTGATAATAATGAAACTTAAGACGGATATTCGGTTGATGACTAAATGAAGATGATGACAGATTCACTGTTTCTTGCCTCCAGTCATTGGCTCCCTGAGGGAAAAACGGCTGCATAGTGGCAGCTGAATGGGTTACAAGATCAGTTCCCTTTTTCATATATCGTAATGACCACGAGTTACCACAATCTTTTGAAACAAAAATTTTTAAACTGTCAACACTGTTAGCTGATTTTTGTGCAAACGCAAGCTTAAACGTCAGCATTCCATTGGTTACATTGCTGAAATCATAACTTGGAGTAATAAACTCATCGGTTTGACTACTTGGGTTACCGCTAAAATTATTGATATAAACAGACTGGCTTCCGGAAGAACCTGCTTGGTTAGTAAGTTCCCACTGGGATGTTCCGCTTGTATTATTGATTGCCCATTGCGCATAAAATACGGGTAAGGGTATATTTTCAAAATCTTCCGAATAAGGTAAGGCATAATCAGCCACAACAGGAGCAACAACAATAAGGCCGGTTCTTGTTAACGTGTTACTACCGCTGGCATTGGTTACTGTCAGAGAAACATCATAAACTCCGGGTACATTATATGTAATCTGGGGATCTGGATCGGTTGATACTGAAGGGCTGCCACCAGGGAAAGACCAATTCCAGGAAGTCGGCTCACCTTTCCAGGAGGCATCTTTTAATTGAACTTGATCTCCACTGCAAATAAACCTTACCTGGTCTGAGAAATCAGCAACCGGGGTAGGGGTACAAGAAAAACTACCATCGGTTCCAGTGGTAATTAGGTTGCTGGGATCAACCAGATTCAGTCGCTGCCAGTTTAGTGTGAATTGCATCCGGTCTTTCTGTCCTTCAGTAAACATTTTTGGACACGAGCCATAGTCCATATAATTCTGAACATTATCGAGTGAACCACAGCTTATCTGAGCCAGGTTACATGAAAAATTCGATATCCCGATTGTATTGGGAGTATCCTGAATTCCATCATCTGTATTGCAATTTGAGGCTAATCCGGGTGTATTACTACTACCCCAAACATGGGGTAAATCTAGGTAATGGCCTATTTCATGAGTTAAAGTCCTAGAGTTATAGGTAGTACCAGGTGCGGTTCCAATGCTGGCCATATAATCATGACGAATGACAATGCCATCAATGGCAGGGTTTGCACCCGGATAATACGCATAGCCGGCAGCTCCGCTGGCAATGGTATTAACAACCCAAATATTTAGATATACATCACTTGGCCAGTGAACCAGGTTTTTCACATTATCACTCGCTGAGAAAGTCAGCACAGATTGAGTATGAGTTATTCCGTCTGTACAATTGCCATTGGGATCTATGCGGGCAAGACGGAATTCTGTTTCGCAATCAGCAAAAATGGGTTTAAAAGCAGCAATTACATCTGCAGTATCTGCACTCATTTTCTGGAAGCTTTCATTGATTAACCTCACACCATCCAACACTTGTTGACGTGAAATATTTTCAGGTCCATAGTTATGGATAATGTGAAACACAACCGGGATGATATACAAAACAGAGCCTGAGGATTTTTCATTTTGTCGGGGTTTATTGGCTAAATAGATTTTAGCTGCATTCTCAATAATCACTCTGCGAAAAGCATAGTCAGGATCAGTCTGCAACAGTTTTTCATTCATTTCAGAAGTTCCGCAGCTTAGATAAGGTTGTGCTTTCACACAAACCATACTAACCAGCAGGCTTACTGTTAATAAAACATATTTCATCTTAAAACCTGTTAAAGTCTCTTATTGAATAATCAGTTTCCGGGTTGAGGCAACATGATTTGCAGTTACAGTAACCGTATAACTACCGGGTGATAAATTAAAAATATCATATACATAACTTCCCTGTGGCAAAATACTTTTTGTAAGCGTCTGCACCACTCTTCCGCTGAGATCATGAATTTCAATACTAACTTCAGCATTTTGATCTAACTCAAACTCAACCTTGCTTTGAGCAATGGACGGGTTTGGATAAACACTTAATGATGAATTAACAGAATTCTCATTTATGCCGAGCACACCATCAATATTGATATCGTCCAGGTAGATATTATTCCCGCCATCCTGGGTATATTCAAACTTAAATCTGACATTCTGCTTACCCGAATATGCAGCATTCAAACTGGATGTAGAGTCTTTTGCCCATTGCGCAACCGTAGGAATAAAGTTGCCGGAATAAACAGGTGCTGTCGTAATTTGACTGGCACTCCGATTATATCGTACAGACCAGAGTTTACCACAATCAGTAGAGACCATGACTCTTAACCTAGGTGTACCGGTAGAGTTAGTCATTGCAAAGGCTCGCCAGAAGGTTAATTTTGGATTTGTAACATTTGAAAAATCGAATGTTGTTGTTATCAGCTCATCCACACCATTTGTATTTCCGGTGATGTTATTGAGCATGACTGAATTAAAGCCCGAATGAGAAGCAAGCGAAGTTAATTCCCACTCATTGGTATTTAAGGACTCATTATCAACGTACCATTCAGCAGGCGGAAAATTCCCACTTTCAAAGCTTTCGGTAAACGGATAAGCATTTACTGTACCGGTGGCTGTGGCAACTCTGACCAGATTTGTTATTGTTTTGGTACTCGATCCGGCTGCATTGGTTACTGTTAAGGTTACAGAATAATCACCGGGAGTATAATAAGTTATAACGGGATTGGTATCATTGGAAGAAGAAGGTGTCCCCCCCTGGAAGGTCCAGTCCCAGCTGGATACATCACCATTCCAGGACATATCTTTAAAGGTAAGTGAGGTGCCGGCACAGATATATTGTGGCTGAGGATTAAAATCAGCTACCGGTGCACAGAGCGGATAGGATCCGCCATCCGCCCCGGTAGCAGCAAGGTTCGATGCTG
>JADLBQ010000013.1 GCA_020847635.1 Bacteroidia bacterium | reverse complement strand
GAGTTCTCTGTTATTCTCTGTATCGGAAGTAATCCTCAGCTTTATGTTTCATCCGGATCACATTTGTTGGCTAACAATCATGTTGAATTATTTGCAAATGATACACTAAACTTATTGATTCAGGGCTTTGATACAGATGATTCGTTGTGGCTGCTTTTTAACAGTGAAATTTTCCAGCCAGGCAGTATTTCTCCTCCCTTTGCTGCAGCTTTACCCGATAGCGGATTCTTAAGTGTTTCATCTGTGCTTACCTGGATTACAGGCTGTAATCATGTCCGTAATTTACCTTACAAAATCGAAATTATTCTCAAGGATCATGGCTGTCCGCTTCCTTTTACCCAAACGGATTCGCTCTTTATTCAGCTTAAAGACCTTACTGTTATTAAACCAGAACTCAAATGCATTGGATTAAGGGAAAGTGACCAGGCTGAAATCATCTGGAAGCCCCCTTCTGTTCCAAAACACACTTTTAATCATACAGAAATATACAGAAGTACAAATGGAAGTCCTTTTGTTCTGATTGGCTCAGTGTCTAATAATGAAGATTCATCATTTACCGATCCGGTTGCTTTTAATTATTTAAGTACCAACTATTGCTATTTTGTAAGGCTGGTTGGGAATTGTGGTGAAAGCAGCATCCATTCAGATACTGTCTGCACAATTACACAATTCAATTCTAGCATCATCAACATGCGAAATGCTAACGTAATCAGTAAGAATCAAATTGAGATTAACTGGCAACATTTCCCAGATTGGACGGAGTCCGTTTTTCATTTATTCAGAAAAGAAAATGTTCAAAGCAGTTCGTTCAGTCATTATAAGAGTTTTTCTCTCCCCTCCTTTGATTCCTGGATGGACTACGATGTCAGGACATCTGAAAAATCCTATTGTTATTACATGGTAAACGAAGATTATTGTAAGAATAAAAGTATTCCGGGCAATATCGCCTGTTCCATCCTACTTACCGCAAAAGCAGACTTTCTGAATAACAACCTCAACTGGAATGCTTATTATTTATGGGATGCAGGAGTGAGTCGTTATGAGATTTATAAAAGACCATCAGACACTAACCAGCCATTCAAACTGATTGCCTCTGTTGGAAGGACTGATACAACTTTCACAGACTCTGAACTGGAGCTTAATTACGGACGCTACGATTACAACGTAATTGCTTATGAGGATACTACTAACTCAGGGATGAGAAGTAGTTCTAACGAGATAACTATCAGCCAGGGAATAATTGGCTATTTGCCTTCTGCCTTTACACCAAACAAGGATGGAATGAATGACACATGGAAGATGGAGTCATCTTTTGTAAAAAGTGCTTCCATAAATATTTTTAACAGATGGGGACAACTTATTTTTCATTCTGACAATAAAAACTTTGAGTGGGACGGGACTTTCAGAAACATCCCGGTTCCTGAGGGTTCCTATTTTTATACGATTAACTTAATACCTTATTCTGATACAGAAAATATTTTAAGATCAGGTGTGATTCAACTTATCCGCTAAACAACTTTCAACTCAGATTTCACAAGACACATTCCTCTTTCTTAGCAAGAATTAATTCTGCTCCTTATCCGGCCTGATTAACTTTAACTGAATTTTAACAAGCATAAAAAACCATATCGTGCTTGCTTTCGTTTTATCCAGACATAAATTAGTTAAAATGGTTAACAATTCATTAGCTAAACCTTTCATATCTGTTTCACAGTTACCCTATCATATTTGTAGTGTGATTCAAAATTAATTCCAGAAAAATGAAAAAGGCGATTAAATCATTTATATTGTTATTAACTGCATCGGCACTAGGTGGGTTTATCGGAGTAAAGTATTTCTCAGCAAATGAATCCCCATCAAATGTAACCTCTGATGCAAACACAAACCGGAATATTCAATATGTAAATTATGGTAGCGCAATGGGTGCCCCTTCTGATTTCACTGAAGCAGCAGAACATTCAATTCCGGCAGTGGTTCACGTAAAAACTGTTATTGATGCAGCTAACCGAGGTTCCTTTTTTTGGGACCCCTTCCGCGATTATTTCTTCGGAAATCCACGTGGAGAGGAACAGCGATCAGCTGGTTCAGGAGTTATCATCAGCGATGACGGTTATATTGTAACAAACAACCATGTCATCAATAATGCCTCACAAGTTGAGGTTACTTTAGATGACAAAAGGACATTTAAAGCTAAGGTAATCGGGAGTGACCCATCAACCGATGTTGCCTTGTTAAAAATTGATGAGAAAAACCTGCCGTTCCTAAACTTCAGTAACAGCGATGATGTGAAGATTGGTCAATGGGCACTTGCTGTAGGTAATCCTTTTAATCTGACTTCGACTGTTACAGCAGGAATCATATCTGCTAAAGGAAGAAACATTTCAATAATTAATGATCGTAATAATTTTCCGATTGAGTCCTTTATTCAGACAGATGCAGCTGTAAATCCTGGTAACAGTGGTGGTGCATTAGTTGACCTGAATGGCGGCATCATTGGAATTAATACAGCGATTGCATCAAACACCGGAACCTATACCGGCTACTCCTTTGCAATTCCGGCAAACATTGTGAAAAAAGTCACAGAAGATTTGCTTGAGTACGGTACTGTCCAACGTGGATTTCTGGGTGTATCAATTAGTGATATTGACCAGCAGATTGCTGACGAAATGAAGCTCAAGACAATGAACGGAGTTTTCGTAAGAGGTACAACCATCGGAGGTGCTGCAGAGGCTGCAGGAATTAAAGAAGGTGATATTATTACCAAAATAAACAATATTAATGTTACCTCTGTCCCACAGCTTCAGGAACAAGTAGGAAAATACAGGCCGGGTGACAATGTGGCTGTGACCTATATTCGTAATGGCAAGGAAAATACGACAAGTATCGTACTGAAGAATAGCCAGGGAACTACCCGTCTGGTAAAAAATGAGATTGATGCGCTGTTAGGAGCTGAACTCTCAGCCTTGTCAACCACGGAATTACAACGGCTTGGGATACATAATGGTGTTAAAGTTTCAAAACTAAGTGCAGGCAAATTACGCAGTGCAGGAATTAAGGAAGGATTTATTATTACCCGAATTGACGGTCAGGAAGTAAGTTCAACTGACGAAATAAATCAACTTTTACAAAACAAAAGGGGCGGCATACTTGTTGAGGGTTTGTATCAGAACGGAATTAGAGCGTATTATGCATTTGGAATTTAAACAGGGAGAGATAAAATAAATATAGAATAAGAGAGTTTTTGTTTTCATACATAGGGTTAGGTTAGCTTTTGGGACCTCGCAATGCGAGGTCCTGTTGTTTTACAAACAGCTGTTAATAACTTACTGGCTGAAAAGTATTTGGTGGTTTTCAGTCTTCATTAATTTTTAATTTTGGCTTAGCATTTCAAACCAATCTAAAAACCACCATGAGACAACTCAAAATCACACGATCCATAACAAATCGTGAGAATGCATCGCTTGAGAAATACCTTCAGGAAATTGGCCGTGAAAGCATGATTAATGCTGAGGAAGAGGTACGACTTGCCAAGCTGATTCGTGAAGGAGATCAGCAGGCACTAGATAAGCTGACAACGGCTAATCTGAGGTTTGTGGTTTCTGTTGCCAAACAATATCAGAATCAGGGTTTGAGTCTGTCTGACCTGATTAATGAAGGAAACCTGGGTTTGATAAAAGCTGCCAAAAGATTCGATGAAACAAGAGGTTTTAAGTTTATTTCATATGCTGTTTGGTGGATACGCCAGTCTATACTTCAGGCATTAGCCGAACAGGCGCGAATTGTCAGGTTA
The DNA here is from genome assembly GCA_020847635.1 of Bacteroidia bacterium. Taxonomy (GTDB): domain Bacteria; phylum Bacteroidota; class Bacteroidia; order AKYH767-A; family OLB10; genus CAADHD01. The sequence goes on along the minus strand of JADLBQ010000013.1, from coordinate 14,553 downwards.
CCGCTGAACCAGGTTGGATCCCTTAACCGAATCATGAAAGCATTTGCCCGTCTTGAGCAGGAATACGAACGTGAACCCTCAGCTCAGGAACTTGCTGAATTGCTGGAAATGCCGATTGACAAGCTTTCAGAAGCATTAAGCATCTCAGGCAAGCATCTTTCAATGGATGCCCCTTTTGTGCAGGGTGAGGATAGCAGCCTGATTGATATACTGGAAAATCAGGATGCCCCCAAGACAGATGTACTTCTGATTGCCGAATCGCTGCGGCAGGAAATTGATCGTATTCTGCTCACACTTGCTGAGCGGGAAAGAGAGATCATTAAAATGTTTTTTGGAATAGGCATACCACATGGGCTTAGTCTTGATGAAATAGCAGTAAAATTTGACCTGACCCGCGAACGGGTCAGGCAATTAAAAGAAAAAGCAATCAGGAAATTACGACAGAAATCAAAAAGTAAATTGCTTCAATCTTACTTAGGTTAATTTCTCGCTATTTAGACTTTTTCAGGCTATTTTTGCAGTCAGAAAAAAGTTATCATGTCAACTAAAGCCATAAAAACAGCAGAATCCAATTCATTTAAAGACCAACTGTCTGACTGTATTAAACAGGAAAAGGCAGCTATTGAATTAATTCATCTACTGGGAACACTTTGGTTCGAGCGCTCAGTTGAACTCATTGTTTTCAGAAATCAACTCATTGACCGTAGTTCCAGCGAAATCCTGCAGTTACATCAATATGCACGTGATATCGTAAAGAAACCAATTACGGTTTTTGACACCCTGGAACTGACCCGAGAATTAAGTAAAATAGATTTGGCACCATCACGGATTGACATTGGAAGACTCGCTTTTGAATGGGTAAATGAAAGATCTAATTACAACTCAGTTTCAGATTTTGTTATTGATAAACTGAGGTCCTTTATTGGGAAAGAAAAAAGAGCACTTGTACCTAAAGATGTTGTTCTCTATGGCTTCGGGCGAATTGGAAGAATCATAGCAAGGGAACTGATTGTTCAGGCCGGAAAGGGAGAACAGCTCCGGCTGAGAGCAATAGTAACTCGTGATAAGTCTCCTGAAGATATTATCAAACGGGCGGATTTGCTGAGAAACGATTCGGTTCATGGGCCATTCCCCGGAACCGTTCTGGCAGACACTGAAAAGCAGGTGCTGATTATTAATGGCCATACCATTCATATGATTTCAGCCAAGGTACCATCTGAAATTGATTATACAGCTTATAATATTGATAATGCACTTCTGATTGATAATACCGGTGTTGCCCGTGACCGGGAAGGATTGGGGAAACACCTTAATGCAAAAGGAGTGGACAAGGTATTGCTGACTGCACCCGGTAAAGGAGATATCCCAAATGTTGTTTACGGAGTTAACCATAAAACTAGTCAGCCAGGTGAAAAAATATTCTCTGCCGCATCCTGCACTACCAATGCTATCGTTCCGGTGCTGGCAGCTATTGACCGTTCCATCGGCATCAGCAGAGGTCACATTGAAACTATACACTCTTATACAAACGATCAGAACCTGTTGGATAACTATCATAAGAAATACCGTAGAGGACGTTCAGCTCCGCTCAATATGGTTATCACCGAAACCGGTGCTGATAAAGCCGTATCAAAAGCCTTACCCCAGTTAGCTGGTAAGATTACCGGGAATGCAGTGAGAGTGCCTACCCCAAATGTTTCCCTGGCTATTTTAAACCTTTCTGTAAATACAGATATTTCAAAAGAATCAGTTAATGAAATCCTTAGAGATGCAGCATTAAAAGGAGATTTGATTGAACAAATTCAATACAGTTATTCGAATGAGTTGGTATCATCCGACCTGGTTGGCAATCCGTGTGCTTCTATTGTTGACAGTCCGGCAACAATTGTCTCAAAAGACGGAAGACATGTGGTGTTATATGTCTGGTATGACAATGAATACGGATATTCACGGCAGTGCTTGCGTTATGCAAAATACCTTTCTGATGTTATCCGGTTAACCTACTATTAATCTGAGACTTCAGAATTCACGAATATCCTTTAAAAAGACACCCTGTGATAATACAGGGTGTCTTTTTTAGTCAATTTTGCTTTAAGTGATCCCGACTGGACTCGAACCAGTAACCTACTGCTTAGAAGGCAGTTGCTCTATCCAGTTGAGCTACGGGACCGGGTTTGCAACTTGAGTAAGTAAACATTGTTTTCAGGTAAGCTGGTACCTTTCAACAGTTGATTAATCTGCTTCTCATAACTAATCCTCCTGCTTGTCGGGGTGGCAGGATTCGAACCTGCGACCTTCAGCTCCCAAAGCTGACGCGATAAACCGGGCTACGCTACACCCCGAACTTGTTGTCAGGCAATTTCTAAATTAATTCTGCCAAATTAAAAAAGCTTCCTTAATACTTCTGTTTCAAAAATGTTTAAGAACTCACGGACCTGCTTCACAAAGAAATATTTCAAATTGCGGTGAGGGTGTGATTAGAACCCACGGTACCGTTTTCACGGTACGACAGTTTAGCAAACTGCTCCTTTCGGCCTCTCAGGCACCTCACCGGATTCAGGGCCGCAAAAATAGAAATTCAAATCCCTTTGTCAAGCTTTTTGAATCCAGCATTTTACAATCCATTCTAATAATCCATTCATTTCATTTTCTACCTTTCCACCATCATGAAAGCTCCTGTTATTTTCATTACATTGTTTTTGGTGTTTTTCACTGCCTGCCGGAATAACAGTAAAGAGCATCAGACAGAGACCTTCTCTGATTCGGTAAAGTATGTACAGGTTGAACCGTCAACACAATTTCAGACTGACTGGTCCATCCAAAATCAGGTTGTTTATCAATGGCTTGCTGAACCGGATCTGCTTCACCCTACAAATGGAATCAGTGCAGCTAAAAATGAAATCTTCCTCTACCTCCACTCTTATCTGGTAATGGTTGATTTGCAAACCCTCGAACTTACCGGGGTTTTAGCTGATAAGCTTCCTGAAGTCTCGAATGATGGTTTAACAATGACTTTTCATATCAGAAAGCAAGCTAAATGGGATGATGGCTCTGCAATTACAACTGATGATGTTCTTTTTACAATTAAAGCAGGAAAATCTCCTCTGACCGATAATCCACACCAAAAACCGGTATTAAATAATATCGCTCATTTTATAAAAAATACAGATCTCAGCTTTACGATTATAATGAAAAAACCATATATACATAACGTGGCTATGTGGGCTGATCTGCCAATCATTCAGAAACACTTTTTTGATCCGGATAACCTACTGGGAAAATTTTCAATTGAGCAATTGGATAATCCTGAAGTGAAATCTGACCCGGATTTAAGAAAATGGGCTGATGAATTTAACAGTCCCAAATTCGGCAGAGAGCCGGCATTTATAATTGGTGCAGGTGCTTACAGGATTTCACAATGGCTGCCCGGACAATCAATTACACTTGTTAGAAAAAATAACTATTGGGCTAAAAACCTGGATGGTATTTATTTTAAAACTAAAGCAGAAAAAATTATTTTCAAAGTAGTCCGGGACCCGAATGCTGTGATGCTTGAGTTGCTGGCACAGTCATGTGATGTATCTTCCTCCCTGAGCAGCCGGAACCTGCTTCAGCTCCGTTCGGATTCACTATTCAACCGCAACTTTCACTCACGTTTTATTGACTCCTTTTTTTATACCTATGCCGCAATGAACAACCGCCCGGATCTAACCAGCCGGAAAAAATTATTTAATAACAGGGAAGTCCGCAAAGCAATGGCACTACTGACTCCTGTTGATGAAATAAACAGAATTGTCAATCAAGGGATCAATAAGCGAATGACCGGGCCGGTTTCCTTTCTAAAAACAGATTTTAATCCTGAGTTGACACCCATCCCTTTTAATCCTGATCTGGCACTGCAATTACTTGAAAAAGCAGGGTGGAAAGATCATGACGGGAATCATATTCTCGATCAAATAATTGATGGCCAGAGAACAGAGTTTGAATTTTCGGTTTTGTTTATGAATACGGTTCCTGAATGGCGTGATATGGCCTTACTGATGGCTGATTCCTATCGAAATGCAGGAATGAAGCCGGAACTTATTGCTGTTGACTATCCTGAATGGATTTCAAAAGTTCAGCAGCTGGATTTTGATCTGATGCTGGGCTCCTGGGGGCAATCCTCTCTTCCTGATGATTTCACTCAAATCTGGCATTCTTCAGCTATACTGACTGGAAGCAACTTTTCTGGGTTCGGAAATGCAAAATCGGATGCATTGATAGATTCGATAAAAACAGAAATGGATGACCGTAAAAGAATGGAACTGTCGTTTCGGTTTCAGCAAATTGTTTATGATGAACAACCTGTTATTTTTCTCTTTGCATCTGTCAAAAGAATCGCGGTTCATAAGCGGTTCGGAGGAATTGAACTTTATTATGACCATCCGGGTATTTTATTAAATCATCTTTCTGTTATTCAACCGGTATCCGTACTTCCCTGATGAAACAAATCATTGCAAAAAAGCTGGTGTTACTGGTTACAGGCATGTTACTGCTGATCCTGGCTGCTCATTTTATTTTTATTAATATTCCGGGTGACCCGGTGAGAAATTTCATTCCAACACCTGACAAAACCCAACCTTCTTCTTCTGCTGATGATGCTTATGCATACTGGCATCAAAAGCTGGGTCTAAATCTCCCGGATTTTTATTTCTCTGTTTCTAGTGCTGCATTACCTTCAGTTTACTATAAAACGCCAAAGCCGGAAGAAAGGGTTAACATTAAAAAAATTGCATATCAATATGGAAATAAAGAAGCAATTGAGAATTTTATTTTATCCTTAAAACTTGCCATAAAATCAACCTCCGGTTCTGAGGAAAAAGTTATGCTAAACGGGCTGATGATACATTACCAGGAACATCTATGCCGCCAAGTCATTGAGTCGATTAAAAGAAATCATCCCTCGCCAGCTATTCAGAAATTATCTGAAGATTTTAACTTTCTGATTCAGAATTCTTCAAGATGGAAAAAGTTTATTCCGGTATTTTCATTTCATCCTTTAAACAGGTTTCACCTTTTCCTGTTTGGTGACAGTCACTCAGCGAAAGGACTGGTCAGAGGTGATTTTGGAATTTCGTGGATAACAAAACTTCCGGTATCAGCTGTCATTTTCAACAGTCTGAAATGGACTTTTACACTTTCATTCATCTCATTGTTGATTACTCTCTGCCTCAGTATTGTTATTGGAGTCGTTGCCGGAAGCAAAAAAAATTCCAGGTTTGACAACATATCATCAGCCATTCTGATAGCTCTCTATTCTCTTCCTGTTTTTTGTTCAGGAACATTAATGCTCTTATTATTAAGTAATCCCAATATGCTTCAATGGCTGCCGGCATCGGGAGTTCAGCCGGCAGGTGGTTTCAGTGAGCAACTGTCATTTATTGAAAAAGCAGGAGCAACCCTGCCTTTTCTGGTTATGCCCCTGGTTTGTTATATTTATCCTTCCCTAGCATTTCTTAGCCGGACAATCAGGGGCTCAATGATTGAAACCATGTCAATGGATTTTATTCTGGCTGGAAGAGCAAAAGGGTTGAATCCGGGAATTCTTATCTGGAAACATGCTTTTAGAAATGTTTTACTGCCTTTAATTACTCTGATTGCACTTTCACTGCCTGGCTTATTCAGTGGTTCAGTAATAATTGAAACCATTTACTCCATACCCGGTCTTGGCCTGGAAACCTTTCATGCCGTTCAAAATAAGGACTATCCGGTTCTGATTGGAATTTTTACGCTTACCGGAATAATTGCAATGCTCTCATTTTTTATTGCTGATATGATGTATTCAATTGCTGAACCAAAATTAAAAAACCCGTAACCTGTTTTTACACTTTGATTTTTACTTATTTCGCTCCCAACAGCCAATGAAAAAATATTCCTTCACTGAGAAAATTGATAACCGGTCTGGTTTTGGGGCAGGCCTGCTTGAGGCCGGTCATTCAGACGAGAATGTTGTTGCACTCTGTGCTGATCTCACAGGTTCCCTGAAAATGGATGCATTTAAAAAACAATTTCCTCACCGTTTTTTTCAGGTTGGAATTGCTGAAGCAAATATGATGGGAATTGCGGCCGGTTTAGCCACTGCCGGTAAGATTCCATTTACCGGAACTTTTGCCAATTTTTCAACCGGGAGAGTATATGACCAGATTAGGCAATCAATAGCTTATTCGGATAAAAATGTAAAAATCTGTGCATCCCACAGCGGGCTTACCCTGGGAGAAGATGGTGCAACTCACCAGATGCTTGAAGATATCGGCATGATGAGAATGTTACCCGGGAGGACTGTTATTTCTCCTTGTGATTACAATCAAACTAAAGCAGCAACCCTTGCAATTGCAAAACATCAGGGACCTGTTTATCTGCGATTTGGAAGACCCTCTTGGCCGGTTTTTACCGAGGTCAGCCAGCAGTTTGTCATTGGCAAGGCCGATTTATTAAACGAGGGTAATGATGTAACTATCATTGCTACCGGGCATTTGGTTTGGTATGCTATTCAAGCCGGTGAGATACTTGCTGAAAAAGGAATTGAGGCAGAGATCATAAATCTGCATACCATTAAACCGATGGATGAAGAAGCAGTTATCCGTTCAGTAATGAAAACTCAATGTGCAGTGACTGCCGAAGAACACCAGCTGTTTGGAGGAATGGGAGATGGAATTTGTCAGTTGTTGGCAAAACACTTACCAAGCCCGGTTGAACTGGTTGGAGTAAAAGATGTGTTTGGCGAAAGCGGGAAACCAGAAGAACTACTCCAGAAGTTTGGACTCTCACCAGAAGCAATTGTCAATGCTGCTGAACATGTAATCAACAGAAAGAAAGTTGAAATGCAAACCTGATAACTCTTTTAAAGATTTGTTTTTACAATGCCGGAAGTCAGTGACCAGGAGTTCCTTCAGCTCTTTCACAATCCTGAAAAAAGAAATGAAGCTTTCCGGCTTCTGATGAATAACTATCAAAAAAGAATTTACTTTCATATTCGAAGGATTGTCATTAATCATGATGATACCAACGATATAGTGCAGGAGACATTTATTAAAGTATTCAGGTCACTGAATACTTTTAAAGGAGAGTCTAAGCTTTTTACCTGGATTTACCGAATCGCAACAAATGAGGCACTGGCTTTCCTGAAAAGTAAAAACAGAAGACTAAATACATCCCTGGATGATGAATCTGTAAGTTTACCATCTCACTCATATCTGGATCCGCTGCTCTCTGGCGATAAAATTTATGACAAACTGCTGAAAGCCATTGATACCCTGCCCGATAAACAAAAGCTGGTTTTTAATATGCGGTACTTTGACAATATGAAATATGAAGACATGTCGGAAGTTCTCGGAACTTCTGAAGGAGCACTTAAAGCCTCTTATTTTCATGCTATTAATAAAATTGAAAGATATCTAAATGATCATTAAACTTTTTTCCCTTTAATTTATCCAATAACCGCAATGAAGTCTATTCTTGATTCTGATGAACTACGGGATACTCCTAAGCTGAGAGCCCTTTCAGGTACAAATCCATACCTGGTTCCTGAGTATTACTTTGAAACACTTGCAGGGGAAATAGAAAATAAATTAGATTCAGGCGTTAAGCAGATCAGAGGAAAACCACTTCGCAGCAAACAGATTTTCATCCATTATGCAGCAGCAGCCTCCATTGTTTTGTTTTTAATGGCTACAAGCTGGATATACTTCTATGAAGTAAACAGGCATCTGTCAGTGCAAACACAAGTTATCACGGTTGATGATTTGACAGAATCCATCTATTTTTATGATCTAGACTTGAATTCGCTGGCTGAAGAGGCCAGTGTAACCAACTCTGCAGTAAACACTGACTACGAAGAATATTTACTCAAGAATGATTGGCCTTTGTTCTAATATAAAACGAACTTAAAATGAAAACGGTACCTCAGAAGCTTACAATATTATTTATCCTGTTTCCATTCCTACTTTCAGCTCAGTTGGGCAACCAACGAATGATGCAATCAAAAGAAAAGGATATTGAAACCTTTAAAATCGGATTTATGACCAAGCGGCTTAACCTTACGAATGAGGAAGCTCAGCTCTTTTGGCCGATATATAACAAATATGAGTCTGATCTTGAGGCCATTCGTGTAGAACGGAGGAACAATATGCGGATGAGTTTTAATAATAAAAACGAACTTTCTGACAAAGAAGCAGAAAAAATAATTGACAGTGAACTGAGCTTTCGTCAGAAAGAAATTGATCTGATGAAGAATTACAACTCTAAGTTCAAACAGGTCCTGCCGGCTAAGAAGGTTCTGTTAATTTATCAGACAGAAGAAGAATTCAAACGCGAGCTTCTTAAACGGATTCGCGATCGAAAGGATAACAGGCAAATGAATCAAGCTCCTGAAAGGATGGAGTAAAGAACTCTACAGCAGATCCTTTAGTACTGACCGTCAATCCCTAACGTTGTTTCTGCATTACTCTTATTCAAGATTCCCTGCAGTTATCATTTCATAAATTTGGCGCTTAATATTCAAATTTGATTATGCAGGAAAGTGAGCCATATATCCCTAAAAATAAAATCAGGATTGTAACCGCTGCTTCGCTCTTTGACGGACATGATGTTTCAATAAATATCATGCGTAGAATTATGCAGGGAACAGGAGCTGAAGTAATTCATCTGGGGCATGACCGAAGTGCCGGGGAAATTGTTGAGTGTGCAATTCAGGAAGATGCCAATGCTATTGCAGTATCTTCCTACCAGGGCGGTCACATGGAGTTTTTCAAATATATGTATGATCTGCTGAAAGAAAAAAACTGCAGCCATATTAAAATCTTCGGTGGAGGTGGTGGTACTATTCTGCCTGAAGAAATAAAAGAATTAGAGGATTACGGCATAGTCTGTATTTATCATCCGGATGACGGAAGAGCAATGGGACTTCAGGGGATGATAAATGATATGCTGAAGAAATGTGACTTCCCGGTTTGTACCAAACTGACAGATGAAATCAAAAATCTAAACAAGAAAAACCATCATGCCATTGCACGGCTCATAACCTGTGCTGAAAACAATCCGGAGCTATTCAAAAAGAGATTTCAAAAACCGGTTTCTGTAAAAGGCAAAAGACCTGCTCCGGTACTTGGAATTACCGGAACAGGTGGTGCCGGTAAGTCTTCACTTATTGATGAACTGGTCAGAAGGTTTCTTCTTGAATTTAATGAAAAATACATTGCTATTATTTCAGTTGATCCGTCAAAAAGAAAATCCGGTGGAGCACTTCTGGGGGACAGAATAAGAATGAACAGCATTCGAAATCCGCGGGTGTTCATGCGGTCTTTAGCTTCACGCCAAAGCAGTAATGCATTAAGTGCTCATATTGACCAGGTGCTAGATGTTGTTAAAGCTGCCGGATTCGACCTTATCATTCTTGAGACTTCTGGAATCGGACAAGCCGACACAGGTATTACCGACTACAGTGATGTTTCACTTTATGTGATGACCCCCGAATTTGGAGCTCCTTCCCAATTGGAGAAGATTGATATGCTGGATTTTGCTGATTTGGTTGCTATTAACAAATTTGACAAACAGGGGAGTATGGATGCACTCAGAGATGTAAAAAAGCAATATAAACGGAATCACAAGATTTTTGACGCCAAGGATGAAGATATCCCTGTTTTCGGGACCATCGCTTCTCAGTTTAACGATCCGGGGATGAATGCCTTTTATCGGGCTGTGATGAATACTCTAACAGTTAAAACCGGGGCTCCTTTAAGAAGTAAGTTCTCAGTTACTGAAGAAATGAGTGAGAAGGTTTACATTATTCCATCCAACCGAATCCGGTATCTGAGCGAAATTTCTGAAAACAGCAGAAGCTATCTTAAACAAGCAAATCAACAAAGTAAGATTGCTCAGAATCTGTATGCCATTCACCAGACTATTAAAATGCTGGAAAGTAATAGTACGTCAAGCAGTAAATATATCTCAGAACTTAAGCAGGAATACAATAAACTGGATAAATTACTTGAAGAAAATAATAGAAAACGCTTACAGGAATTTCAGGATAAGGAAAAAATCTATAGCAGGGACTTCTATGAGTTTAAAGTTAGAGAAAAGGTTTTAAAAATTAAAACCTTTACAGAATCATTGTCCCATAACCGGATCCCTAAAGTTGCCTTTCCAAAATACAAAGCCTGGGGAGATTTACTGAACTGGATCCTGAAAGAAAATCTTCCGGGAGAATTTCCCTATACTGCAGGTGTATTCCGCTTTAAACGTGAGAACGAAGATCCTACCCGTATGTTTGCAGGTGAAGGAACTTCTGAAAGGACCAATAAACGTTTTCATTATGTCTCACATGGAATGCCTGCCAAAAGGCTTTCTACCGCATTCGATTCTGTTACCCTATATGGTCATGATCCTGATTACCGGCCTGATATTTATGGTAAGATTGGTAATAGCGGAGTAAGTGTTTGTTGCCTTGATGATGCTAAAAAACTGTATAGCGGATTTAATCTTTGTGATCCGGCAACTTCTGTATCAATGACCATCAACGGACCTGCGGCTGTTATTTGTGCATTCTTTATGAATGCAGCCATTGATCAGCAATGTGAATTATATATTAAAAACAATGGCCTTGAAAACAAGGTTGCTAAAAAACTTCAGGCTATTTTCAAAGAAAAGAAGCAAACTCAACCCAAATACATTCCTTATGGAAGCAAAGGATTACCAACCGGAAATGACGGACTGGGTTTAATGTTATTGGGAACAACCGGTGATCAGGTTCTGCCGGCTGATGTTTACGAGAAAATTAAAGCGGATACCCTCTCACAGGTAAGAGGAACCGTTCAGTCCGATATTCTGAAAGAAGATCAGGCACAAAATACTTGTATTTTTTCAACCGAATTCTCACTCCGGTTAATGGGTGATATGCAACAATATTTTATTTACAACAAAGTCCGGAATTTTTACTCAGTTAGTATAAGCGGGTATCACATTGCAGAAGCCGGAGCCAATCCGATAACTCAACTTGCCTTTACACTGGCCAATGGCTTTACTTATGTTGAATATTACCTCAGCCGCGGCATGAAGATTAATGACTTTGCCCATAACTTGTCTTTTTTCTTTTCAAACGGTATTGATCCTGAATATGCTGTTATTGGAAGAGTTGCACGCAGAATATGGGCAACTGCCATGAAATACAAGTATCATGCAAATGAACGTTCACAAATGCTTAAATACCATATCCAGACTTCTGGGCGTTCACTTCATGCACAGGAAATTGATTTTAATGATATTCGTACAACTCTTCAGGCTTTGTATGCTGTTTATGATAATTGTAATTCACTTCATACCAATGCCTATGACGAAGCCATCACTACTCCTACCGAAGAAAGTGTCCGAAGGGCTATGGCTATTCAGTTAATCATAAATCGTGAACTTGGACTTGCAAAAAATGAAAATCCTTTACAAGGTTCATTTATTATTGAAGAGCTAACCGATTTGGTTGAGGAGGCAGTCCTGATGGAGTTTGACCGGATTACAGAACGAGGAGGAGTACTTGGAGCTATGGAAACAATGTACCAGCGAAGCACCATTCAGGAAGAAAGTCTATATTATGAAAAATTGAAACATACCGGTGAGTATCCCATCATTGGAGTCAATACATTTCTGTCAAGCAAAGGGTCGCCTACCGTCAGACCTCAGGAGGTTATCCGTGCATCTGAAAAAGAAAAACAACAGCAGATTGATACACTGAAAAAATTGCATAACAGAAATAAAGATACTGCTGATAAAAAACTCAAAGCACTTCAGCATGCAGCCGTTACCAATCAAAATATGTTTGAATACCTGATGGATACTTCAAAATTTTGTTCTTTGGGACAGATTACCAATGCCTTGTTTGAAGTGGGTGGCCAGTACCGGAGAAATATGTAATATCATCAGCCCTTAATCTGATTGTTGCTTGTTTGCTATCATTGATATTGAGACAACTGGAGGAAATGCACGAGACGGGCGCATTACGGAAATTGCCATTTTACTTCATGACGGTAAGAAAATCACCGGACGTTTTGAAACTCTTCTTAATCCTAAGATTCAAATTCCCCGGTTTATTACCCACCTGACCGGGATCACTGTTGAAATGGTCAGGTATGCACCTGAATTTCATGAAATTGCTGACCAGATTCTTAATCTGACTGACGGAAGAATTTTTACAGCGCATAATTCAAAATTTGATTATGGATTTCTGCAATATGAATTTCACAGAATCGGTTATCCTTTTTTGCGTGACACCTTATGTACGTTTAACCTGAGCCGTAAAATCTTTCCAGGTCTTCGTTCGTACGGATTAGAAAATTTAAGTCAGTATTTCCAGATTCTTAACCGGCAAAGGCATCGGGCTGCAGGTGATGCAGAAGCAACGTCTTCATTGCTTGAAATAATTATTGGTCAAATCGGAATGAGTGAGGTGGAAAAATATATTGTTCCCTGGGACCGTGTTTATAACTTACCTAAAGCACTTTCTGCAGAGGAGCTTCACAGTATCCCTGCAGAAACCGGAGCTTATTTTTTCAAAGATGAATCCGATACAATAATTTACTCCGGCAGAGCCACAAACCTGAACCAGAAGATTATAGCTCACTTTTCAAGAACCCGAAAAGGTATTTCATCCAGAATTATTGAGAAGGTATGTTCCTTCAATTATGAACTAACCGGGAATATCTGGATAGCAATGCTGGCTGAACTTGAAATCAGAAAACAGCAGAATCGGGGATTAAACTGTAGTAACAAGAATTACAAATTTCTCTGTGCCATTTATTCTCAAATTAAAAACGGATATCTTACATTATACATTGACCGACTTACAGAAGATGAGGGCGAACCATTAATGATTTATCAAAATCGAGCAAAAGCTCAGCAGGCAATAGAAAAAGTAATTCAAAAATTTGAACTCTGTTCAGTTTATTGTAATCTGGAATTACAATCATCTAACGGGTGTTTCGGATATAAAATCAAACAATGCCGCGGTGCATGTGTTGGTGAAGAACTACCGGAAGATTATAACCTGAGAGTAAAAAAGGCAATTTCTACATTACAATTCAGCAAAGCAGATTTTCTGCTGATTGGCTCCGGGCGAAATAGTTGTGAACATTCCGCCATTCTGGTCCGTAAAGGCAGATTCTGCGGATATGGATTCTTCCACACTGATTATACCGGTTCTGTAACTGAAATTCTTGACTGTATTAAACCCGCAACTCATTATCCTGAATGCATTCCTATTATTCTTGCAGCCTTGAAAAATAGAAAAGTAAAAGTGATTGAATTAAATACATCTGAAAGATCTTCTGTTTATTAATATGTCTCACCAATGTACAGATACCGTTCTAATGGTGAAGCCTTCACGTTTCAGCTTTAATTCTGAGACTGCTGAATCAAATATCTTTCAAACTCAATCAAATGATGCTGTTTCTGAAATAGCCAAGTCAGAATTTGAGAATGCCGTTTGTTCTCTTCGCAAACAAGGTATTCGGGTAATCACAGCTGAAGACTCTGCCTGTCCCCTTCCCGACTCGGTCTTCCCTAATAACTGGTTCAGTACTCATCCGGATGGCAACGTACTAATTTATCCTCTGCTTTCACAAATTAGACGAAAGGAAAAACAGAAGCAGATTCTTGAAGATCAAGTCACATCAGCAGGATTCAAGATTAATACAATTACTGATTTAAGCCACTTCGAAAGAAAAAATCAGTTTTTGGAAGGTACCGGAAGTATGGTGATGGATCACAGTAATAGGATTATATACGCCTGCAGATCTTCAAGAACCCACGAACAACCTTTAAAATTTGTTTCAGAAATTCTTGGTTACTCCTATTTACTGTTTGATGCGACTCTTAACGGGCATGAAATTTATCATACCAATGTTATCTTGGCAATAGGTGAACAGCATGCCTTACTCTGCAGTGAGGTAATTGATCATACAGACCGTAACATGGTAATCAGTTTATTAACCTCAACTCACGATGTAGTAGAAATCAGTAAATTCCAGCTCATGCAAATGGCAGGTAATATGCTTATGTTGAAGACTCCATCTGCTGATTTTACAGTTATGTCTGAGACTGCCTTTCGCTCACTGACACAGGAGCAACTTAAGAAAATAAACAGCTATTCAGAAGTGCTGTCCATACCAGTTCCCTGTATCGAACAAATAGGCGGAGGAAGTATCAGGTGCATGATGGCCGAAATATTTTTGCCGGCTTGCAGCTGATTTTACCTTTTACAGATGTCCTTATACGGACAATACTCGCAACGCTTTCTGTCTTCAGTTTGTGTAAAAGGCAGTTCAACATTAAAAATTTCTTCAATCAGCAAATTAAGATTTTGCTCAAATTCATCTGCTATTTGTTGCGACAGTGCTTCTCCCTCATTTAAGAAAGCAATTCCCTCCTGCAACTCTCTCATCATATACAGTCCTGCTTTAGTTTGTGCTACCGGATCTTTCGTTTTTACCAGTAAGTTATAAAATAACAGCTGAAAGGAAGCTTTGTATTTTG
>JADLBQ010000012.1 GCA_020847635.1 Bacteroidia bacterium | reverse complement strand
TGAGTTAACCAATAAGAATAACCCGCTTTTTTATCTTGATTTTTCTGATAAAGCAATAGCTGAGTTACAAAAAAAGTCGGGGATGGAAAGTGTGGAAAGACTTGGCAATAAACTGATCCGTAAGCTTACTTTTATCGGGACCAATCATTACTGGTATTTAACCATGGTTAATAGCAAAAATGATTTGCATGAGCGGATGACATTATTCTGGGCAGGACTATTCGCATGCCGCAATCTGCTGGCACATCCTGCAGAGGACTACATCAATACAATCCGTGAACATGCACTGGGTAAATTCCCGGCTTTACTCTCAGCTATTTCGAAACATCCTTCCATGCTGGCTTTTCTGAATAATCAGCAAAACAGAAAGGAGCACCCCAATGAAAATTTTGCTCGTGAAGTCATGGAACTGTTTACTCTTGGTAGAGGTAATTATACAGAACATGATATTCGTGAAGCAGCCCGCGCCTTTACCGGATGGGGCAGTGATAAAAACGGGAACTTCGTTTTCCGGGAAAATATTCATGATACAGGAGAAAAGGAGTTTTTTGGTCAGAAAGGCAACTTTAACGGAGATGATATCCTGAGAATGATTACCGAACGAAATCAATGTGCCCGCTACATTACCCGTAAAATTTATGCTCATTTTGTAAATGATGTTATTGATGAAAAAAGGGTGGAAATGCTTTCAGAAAAATTCTATCATTCCGGTTATGATATTGCAACCATGATGAAGGAAATATTTACTTCTGACTGGTTTTATGATGAGGATCAAATGGGTGCTAAGATTAAACAGCCGCTTGTCTTGCTGGTGAATCTGTCTAGGAATTTCAAGATTCGGTTTGCTGACCATGCTTCTGCTTTAAAGATTCAGCGGGTTTTAGGTCAAGTGTTATTACTTCCTCCTAATGTTGCAGGCTGGCCGGAAGGTAAAAACTGGATAGACAGCAGTACACTGATGTATCGCTTAAATCTTCCCTCCTTATTGCTGGCAGCTTCTGACTCCCCATTAAAACCAAAAGAGGAATTTGATGCTCAGATTGTCAATGCAGAAGAGTCAACAGAAAACCCGGATGAAAAACGAAGAATTAAAATCTTTAGTGATAAAGAATATTTCTCCGGTGCATTTGGTTCAATGCCTGAGTCTCAAGTTCACGCATCATTGGTGAACCTGCTCATTCAAACAAATAATGCAGATGAGGTTCTTAAACAGCTTAATGAATCGGGCAAAAACGATCCGGTAAGCGCGGCCCTGTTTTTAATGTCATTACCTGAATTTCAACTTAGCTGAATATGAAAATCACACGAAGAAAGTTTATATCATCCTCAGCTCTGGTTTCAGCTTCATTGCTGTTACCCAGATTTCTCTCTGTTGCCGGTCAGAGGTTTGCTGCCTCCTCATTTAATGGAAGACGACTGGTAATCATTCAGCTTTCAGGAGGCAATGATGGGTTAAATACGATTGTACCCTTTGAAGATGACAACTACTACCGGTTGCGTCCGTCACTGGGACTGGCATCAGAAGAACTAATCCGGATTCAGGATAACATTGCCTGGAATGCTTCCATGCAGTCGTTACAGGAATTATATGATCAGGGTGAGGTTACCATCATAAATAATATTGGTTATCCCAATCCGGATTTATCACATTTCAGAAGCATGGATATCTGGCAATCCGCTTCGGGAAGTGAGAAAACAATCAACTCAGGCTGGATCGGACGTTATCTTGATTCACAATGCCACAACTGTAAAGCCCATGCAGCATTAGAATTGGACGACACGTTGAGCATGGCTCTCAAAGGAGATGAAAAAAACGGATTGGCAGTAAGTGATCCGACCCGGTTCTATAAGCTGACAAAAAAATTGTTTAAAGAGCACTCAGTAGCTACCCGATTCAATAGCACAAATGACGCTTTGAATTATTTATATAAGGTGATGGCTGAAAGCGCACAGTCTGCCGAAGTGATTATGGAACAATCAAAATCTGAATTATTAACGGGTAATTATCCTCAAAATGGTTTTGGACATGACCTGAAAACGGTAGCATCACTCATTACTTCAGGGCTTGACTCTGTTTTTTATTATATTTCTCTTCCGGGATTTGATACCCATGTAAATCAGAAGAATAATCACAATCGCATATTAAAATCTGTTGCTGATGGTATTGCTGCGTTTTCCTCTGATTTAAAAAAAGTAGGTGAATGGAATAATACTGTAATCATGGTGTTCTCAGAATTCGGCAGAAGAGTCGGGCAAAATGCAAGTAAAGGAACAGATCACGGAACAGCTAATGTCCTGTTCTTATTTGGAGGCAGCCTGCAAAAGAAAGGTGTATTTAACCCAGTTGCTGATTTAAGTAAACTTGATAAGGGGAACCTGATCTACCAGATTGATTTCCGTTCGGTTTATGCTTCTCTTTTGGCAGATTGGCTGAAAGCTGATGATGAGAAAATTTTAGGTATGCGATTTGAGAAGCTTGGCCTGGTTTAACCTGCTCTCTTTAATTGGCTGCTCCTGCCTGAACCAGGAACTGACTACCTTTGCAGGATGTTATTCAGTTTTTTTAAAAACCAGAAGCCTAAACAATTCGAATTTCGCGCTCGCTATTACGATGCCGGAAAAGAGGAATTTGAAGAACGGGTTAGGCGTGCACTGAATAATCAGGATAGCAGCAGAACTGAATTCAGGATCCGCCAGCATTTCCGCGACCGAAAGAAATCCAGAACT
This sequence comes from Bacteroidia bacterium, assembly GCA_020847635.1. GTDB lineage: Bacteria > Bacteroidota > Bacteroidia > AKYH767-A > OLB10 > CAADHD01. Next base: position 721 of record JADLBQ010000012.1, on the reverse strand, counting down.
GCATCGGGCAAACAGGCAAACCTGAGAGTTGTAATTATTGCCTTAGCATTATTGTTAATTGCTTGGTATATTTTCAGCTAAATCATGAGCGATTTAATTCAACTGCTTCCCGATTTTGTTGCCAGCCAGATTGCTGCAGGTGAAGTTATCCAACGACCGGCATCTGCTTTGAAAGAATTAATGGAGAATTCGTTTGATTCAGGTGCAACCAAGATTACCGTCATTCTTAAGGATGCCGGTAAAACCTTGATTCAGGTAATTGATAACGGTTGCGGAATGAGCGAGAATGATGCCAGGCTTTGCTGGGAGCGACATGCCACATCAAAAATCAAAAGTGCTGATGAATTATCTCATATCCGGACAATGGGTTTCAGGGGTGAAGCACTGGCTTCTATTGCAGCGATTGCTCATGTTGAAATGAAAACAAAACGACAGGAGGATAATGCCGGAGTTTTAATTGCAATTGAAGGAAGTGAACTGAAAAAACAGGAACCGGCAGGCTGTGCAAACGGAACAAATATTTCAGTCAGAAATCTTTTTTTTAATGTTCCGGCAAGAAGAAATTTCCTGAAATCCAATACCTCGGAATTACGGCACCTGATTGATGAATTTGAACGACAGGCACTGGCTCATCCCGAGATTGCATTTAAATTACAGAGTAATGAAGATGAGATGTATTATTTAACTCCGGGTAATCTGAAGCAACGGATTATTCAGCTAT
>JADLBQ010000011.1 GCA_020847635.1 Bacteroidia bacterium | reverse complement strand
CCGTACGCCACTCTCATCAAGATATTGCTACCCTGAATCCCGTTCGACTTGCATGTATTAGGCCTGCCGCTAGCGTTAATCCTGAGCCAGGATCAAACTCTCCATTGTAAGAAGTTTGTATTTTGATCTCAGGTTTCACTCAATCCCTTCAGATAATCTGAAGGTCAGGCTTGTTATTTCCATCTTTCTCAAAGAACGTATCAGTATTCCGCTTCCGGAGACTGTTCATTTTTTAAAAGGGCTGCAAAGATAATTCAAATAATTAAACCCACAACACTTCTGATTATTTTTTTCAAACTAACTTATTATTTGGAAGTCTTTTCTGCCAAATCCCGTTTGGTGGTTTATTTCAAAACGGGCTGCAAAGGTAAACTCTCTTTCTGGATTGACAAGGAATACCGGTCTTTTTTTTCAACAGTATTAAAAGGTATTTTAAGAACATGACAAAACACTTGTTGAGTTAAGTTGCTGAAAGGGTAACAGGTAAAATTTTACCATTAAAGAAGTTTTGTCCATTTAAACAAAACCATGAGATGAAGGCAGCTGTCTGATCTGGCTGTGTAGTTGAGACAATGCCGGGAAATGCTTTTTGTACCATTTCAGTATTAACTGTTCCAAGTGCAAGGCAATTCACAGAAATGTTATCCTGTCTGAATTCTTCAGATAAGGCTTCTGTTAATATTGCCATACCTCCTTTACTGGCCGAGTAGGCTGAAAGTCCGGGGAATTTCTGGGACCCCTGGAAACCGCCATAACTACCTATATTTACGATATGAGCCTGGTTACTTTTTTTCAGCAGATGCAGGCATGATCTTATCAGCCGAGCAGCTCCGAAGAGATTGACCTCGAAGGTGGTTTTCCAGTCATCATCTGTCAATGCCTGAAAGGGTTTATTAATGAGCGTACCGGCATTATTGATAAGGGCATCAATAGCAGTTATTCCATTTTGATCCAATACGTGCAGAAGTGTTTCCAGATCATAATCAGTAATATCCATTCTAACTGGAATAATCGCTTGGCTTCGGGTTAGCTCATCTGAATCTGACTTGAGCATCTGAAGGCGTTCCAGGTTTCTTGAAATGGCTATAACGCGGCAACGATATTCAGTGGCAAGCCTGAAAGCGGTATGATAGCCAATTCCATTAGAAGCACCTGTAATCAGGATTGTTTTCATGTTCATGATATGAGGCAAATCTATTCTATCTTTGGCAAATCAATATTTGCAGATGAGCCGGATCATAGTTTTAATTCTTAATTCGTACATTTTCTTTTATTGCTCCAATTCATCAGCCCAACCTCAGGAAGTAAAGGATCAAACATTTGGACAGAGGCTTGTATTTGGAGGAAACCTGGGTTTGCAGTTTGGAAGTTACACCTTTATTGATATTTCTCCGAATGTCGGGTATCGAGTTACGGATCAGCTGATTGCCGGCATAGGAATGACTTATATCTATTATAGTGTTGATGATATTTACTATAAATATTCAACCAATATTTTTGGAGGGAGGGTATTCAGCAAATATTATTTGATTGAGAATTTATTTGCTCATGTTGAATATGAAATTCTTAATATGGAAGTACCGGATGATTTTAATTATAACAAATTCTCCAGAAAGAATATTCCGAGTTTATTTATTGGAGGTGGTTACCGGCAAATGATTGGCAACCGGTCTGCTTTTGAAGTTGAATTACTTGATAATGTTATTGAGGAACGCTATTCTCCCTATCAGAATCCAATTATAAGAGCCGGTTTTGCTTTTGGTTTTTGAATATTTTTTTCCTGATTATCAACTGGCCAATCAATATGAAACATTTGTCTGAGAATCCAGGCTTGTTTTCTTTTTATGTAAGGTGTTGGATGTGTAGGTGACCATCTTCGCGGATTGGGGTTGCAGGCTGCCAGGAGTGCAGCCTGGGAGGCATTTATTTTTAAGGCAGGCTTTTTAAAATATTCTATTGATGCCGCTTCCACACCATAGATTCCTTTACCGGTTTCAATGATATTCATGTAAACCTCAAGGATCCTTTTTTTTGACCAGAATGTTTCAATAAGGAATGTAAAATAAACTTCCAGGCCTTTACGCACCCAGTTACGGGAAGGCCAAAGGAAGAGGTTCTTGGCAGTTTGCTGAGTAATGGTACTGGCTCCTTTAACACGTCTACCTTTATGCTTTTCATTGTACTTCATTGCCTTATTAATTGCTTCACGATCAAATCCAAAATGCTCAAAAAATTTCTGGTCTTCAGCTGCAACGAATGCCTTTTGGATATTCACCGATATCTTATCAAGTGATTTCCAGCTTTTAGTGCATCGCATTTTAATATCCGGATCAACAGCTTGTTGATAAAGCCTGATTACCATCAGTGGTGTAAAGGGGACAGGAATAAACCGGAAAAGAATGACTGAAGCTACACTGACCAGAAAAAACCAACCAAAGGCTTTAAGAATAATTTTTACCGTCTTTCTTAAAATTTTTTTCAAAATAATCTAATTTCCATTGCAAAGAAAGGAAGGTGAACTGAAATTTCTTTAGGGCCTAACTTTGCACCATGGAGATAACGGGGACTGTCATTAAATCAACAGGGACTAACTATGAGATCTGGAGTGAAGGGAAAATTTTTAGTGGCAGGATAAGAGGCAGGTTCAGATTGAAAGGAATTGACACCACTAATCCGGTGGTTGTTGGAGACAACGTAAAACTGGAAGTTGATGCTCAAGAAGGATCCGGATGGATAACTGATGTTTTTCCAAGAAAGAACTACATCATCCGAAAATCAAAAAACCTCTCAAAGCAGGCACATATTCTGGCTTCAAATCTTGACTTGGCCATGGTGGTAGTTACACCTGTCTATCCACGAACCTCAACAGGGTTCATTGACCGTTTTCTGGCAACAGCAGAAGCTTACTCGATTAAAGCCGGGTTAATCTTCAACAAGTCAGACCTTTACGATAGTGAAGTCAACTGTTATGCTGATAGGCTTATTGAGCTTTATCAGTTAGTCGGTTATCGTTGTTTTAAAGTTACGGCTTTTGACCAAACGACCTTAACCGAATTAAAAGAATTTCTAAAAGGGAAAATCACACTTTTTGGCGGTCATTCAGGTGTTGGGAAATCAACCATTATTAATACTCTGATTCCAGGAATGAATTTGAAAACCGCAGTATTATCAGAACAACATTTAAAAGGTAAACATACAACGACCTTTGCACAGATGTACTGTTTGCCGGGTGGAGGTTTTATTACGGATACACCAGGAATCCGGGAGTTTGGAACACTTGAATTTAATCCAAAAGAGGTATCTCATTTTTTTCCTGAAATTTTTGCTTTTGGCAAGGACTGTTATTTTTCTGATTGTACACACACCCATGAAGCAGGATGTGCCGTTATTCCGCTTATAAATAAAATAATTGCCGGAAGCCGGTACGATTCCTATTTGAGTATTTTCAGGAATGAGGATCATTTTCGATAATTTTTTTTAATCAGGCATTCTATTATATTGAATTAAGAAAGACCTGCTATTTTTGCTTAGCTAATCAATCTCACGATGAGAAAACACATACTTATTTTTCTAACAATTATTTTAATCAGTTTTCAAAGCCATTCACAAGCTTGTTTTGAAATCAACAGAATATTGGTAGATGCCTGCGGGCCTGTTGAAGGTGAAAATGAGATGCTAACCTTCTCAGTGGGAGGAAGTCCCCTAAACACCGCTTTTTTAACGGTTCAATGGCCAAACAACAGTTGGCTGGGATTGTGCCAGGACGGAGGAACTGCATCAACAATTGCTTTCTTTAATTCAAACATTCAGGGTTGCGGCCACCTGATTGAACCAGTTAACGGAATTTTGCCGGCAAATTCAAAAGTGATATTGATTACCAGTCAATCTGTAAGTCTGACCTCCAATTCATTTGCAAATCTGAATGATACAGTTTATGTATTGTTTCAATGTTCTGGAAACACATCCGGGCATTTTGCCAACTACAATGTTTCACAAGGATTAAGGACAACCATTCTTACTTTTTCAGCACCTTCAGGATGTAGTGACACGGTTACTTATGACAGGGCAAAGCTGATTAATCAATTCGGGTATTTTGGAGGAGCAAACTATGAAAATGACGGAGCATTTGTAGATTTTGCGCCTGATGGGACAGCTACCTATCTGAATTACGGATGTCAGGCTCCGGTTACAAATTTTAATGTCAATGCCGGCAAAGACACTACTTTTTGTTATGGCTCAGTAATTGAGTTACATGGGCACACAGCAGGAGCCACCGGCTTACAATGGAGCGGTGGAACAGGCACAATTATCAATTCAGCATCAGCTGTGACAAGCTACATTCCGGGGCCGGGAGAAACCGGTAATATTCTGTTCACCTTAAGCGCTGATGGAGATTGCTCCATTTCAGATACAGACTCTGTATTGATTTTTCTTGCTGACCTGATTCCAACGCCTGTAATTCAGAATAACAATCCATTACTGATTTCATCTATCAATAATCCGCTCTACCTGTATCAATGGACTGTAGATGGGATAATGCTATTGGGAGCCAATAATCCACAGTTTACAATTACTCTACCCGGCTGCTACGGACTTACCTTATCTGACACCATGGGATGCTCAGTAGAAAGTGATACAGTCTGTATTTCAACAGTTGGAATCGAGGAAGTAGCCCAAAGCTGGTCCTTATTTATTACCGGTTCTCCGGGTACAAATCCTGAATTAAATATTTCAAAAGATTACATCAAAATAAAGATAGAGATCTATGATGTTCGTGGACGCAGGGTCAATTCAAGGGAATATTTACATGACCGAACAATCAGGCTGAATACCGGGTTGCAATGTGGCCTTTATTCAATACATGTTACTGGTGCTGATTTAAACAGAAAGTTAAGGTTTGCAATCATTGAGTAATCCTATTCTGCCATTATCCAACAAAAAGCCGAATACCGGTTTACGAAAAACTATTAAAGAGTTTCCGTAAGTGAATAGATTGAAACATTAATACAGAGTAATGTTTTAATAAATAAAAAAGGCCCTGACCTTCGGGTATTTTAGAGTTTAACTAAACCTCATTTCAGCAATTTTTTCTACAAGCATGTAAGCTGTCTTATCTTCGCCATGTTTTTGGCAAAAGTTGAAGAAGGCAATTGCAACAGTATTTTCTAACGGAATCATCAGTAAAGTTTATGATTTCGGATTACTGATTAAGTTCAAACTTTTGATGTTTGTTGTTCTTTCAGCTGCCTTTGCATATCTGTTGGGAGCTGAAGGATCAATTGACTGGATTCGTTTTTTCTGGTTATCGGCCGGAGGAATTTTGATTACCGCCTCAGCAAATAGTTTAAATGAAATATATGAACGACACACCGATGCTTTAATGAAACGGACCCACAACCGGCCTTTGCCGGCCAACCGGATGCAATTAAAAGAGGCACTAGTACTGAGCATTTTAATGGGTATATCAGGCTTTTTTGTTCTAGTAATAAAACTTAACTTTCTAAGTGCTGTGCTTGGTATAGTTGCTCTAATCCTATATGCCTTTGTTTATACACCCATGAAAAAGGTTAGTTATTTTTCGGTTCATGTAGGAGCAGTACCCGGAGCAATGCCTCCATTAATTGGCTGGATTGCAGCCCGGGGTGAACTGGGAATACCAGCATTGGTCTTGTTTCTCATTCAGTTTCTCTGGCAGTTACCACATTTCTGGGCACTTGCCTGGATGTTGGATGACGATTATTCAAAAGCAGGGTTTAAGTTATTGCCTTCACCGCGTGGGAAAAGCAAAGCATCAGCTCTGCATGCTGTTATTTACGCCTCTTGTTTAATTCCAATCGGACTTCTTCCCTATTTAATCGGATTAACCGGATCAACATCAGCGATAATTCTCACACTATCAGCCATTATCTATACCTGGTTTTCCATTAGACTGTATAAGAATTGTACCAATACGGATGCCAGAAACCTGATGTATGCTTCAATTATTTACCTGCCTTTTGTTATGTTAGCCCTGGTGCTCGACAAGATCTGATCTTTTGTCAATAAATAAAATATTTTGTGCACAATAGTATGAGCATAACAGTTGTTTGTAATTTATAGCCTTACTTTTGTCTCATTCTATGAATACCTCATTTAAAAGCACTCTCATATTGGGGAGCCTTTTCTTCGCTGCACTTATCTTCTACCTAGTTTTAATTATGAGTAAAGAAAAACCGCAAGAACTGGAAATTTATGGTCCTAAAGAAACAGTTCATAATCCGGTTTCGAAAGCAATTGATACTATTTATCATTCACTCAAGGATTTTAACTTAATAACTAACCGGGGTGATACTGTTACTCAGGAAATTCTGAATAATAAAATAGCAATTGCTGATTTTTTCTTTGCTACCTGTCAGACCATCTGCCCTGCCATGAGCAATCAACTAAAACGTGTACAGGATAAGTACCAGGATGATCATAACGTAATCATACTTTCACACACGGTTGATCCCGTTCACGATACTCCGGAGAAATTACAGCAGTATGCTGAATCCTACGGAGCAATACCCGGCAAGTGGTATTTCCTTACCGGAGATAAAAAGCATATTTATGAACTTGCACGCAAAAGCTATTTTCTTGCGGTTTCAGATGGCGATGGCAGCAACCGTGATTTCATTCACAGTCAACAATTAGTACTGATTGATTCGCATAAGAGAATTCGAGGATATTATGACGGAACAAACCCGGAAGAAGTAAATCAGCTGATACATGATATCCGGATATTAGAAACAGAAACACAAAAAGAGAAAAAGGGTTCATGAACAAATTGAGTCGTTTTAAAAGCGTGTACTGGCTGATATCCTTTATTTCACTTGCTGTTGTTGCAGCTGTAATTGTTTTTTTAGAATTACCCAAGTCAGACCATATTCCCGGTTTTGTTTATGAGTTACCAAAGCTGAACGCAGTGTTAAGTGCATCTTGCAGTTGCCTTTTACTGGTCTCGGTTTATCTGATCAGAAAGAAAAAGGTTTCACTTCATAAGAAGCTGAATTTTTCAGCCTTTCTACTTTCCTGTCTTTTTTTAATTTCATATCTTACTTTTCATTCTTACGGAATTGAAGTCCGGTTCCCGGCAGACAATCCATTGCGTCCTTACTATCTTTTCATTCTTGGCTCCCATATTCTATTAGCTCCGGTTGTACTTCCATTGGTTCTCCTTTCATTTTATTTCGGACTAACTAAACAGATCAAAAAGCACAAAGCAATCGGGAGATGGGCTATGCCAATCTGGTTATATGTTACTATCACCGGAGTAGTTGTTTACCTGATGATTTCACCTTATTACCAATTTTAAACTGAAATTGTCTTTTCTTCACTTGTGAAGCTTACTATTTTCGCCTAAGTTATGTTAAAATATTTACGGGTAATGACACAGCTGATATGGCGACTCTGGTTCTATCTTCATGCATCCGTGGTAGTGATTGTATTTTATCCATTTTATTATATCCTTCTTCAGCGTAAGTCCTGGTTCCCTCATGTTTTTACATTATATCGGATCTGTGCACGGATCATGCTTTTCAACAGTGGCATAATCACTCAGGTAACTTGGAGATATAAACCCAAAAAAGGTGTAGCCTATATTATATGCCCGAATCATTGTTCCTATCTGGATATTATAACAACGTATATCGCCATTCCTGAATATTTTCATTTCATGGGGAAAGCAGAACTGAAAAACATACCGTTGTTTGGGTATTTCTTTAAAGAGATGAACATTCCTGTTGACCGCTCAAGTATTATCTCATCCCATCAAGCATATCAGCGAGCAGGTGAAGATCTTGAGAATGGAATCAGTGTAGCTATTTTCCCTGAGGGGACCATTCCCGAAACGACCCCCCGGCTTAAGAGTTTTAAAAACGGTGCTTTCCGACTTGCAATCGAAAAACAAATTCCAATTTTACCGGTGATTTATCCAGATAATTACAAGCTAATGCCTGATGGGATTCTCAGAAGAATGAGTGCCGGCAGGCCAGGCATTTCCAGAATGGTTGTGTTTCCACCCATTGAAACAAAAGGATTGACCCGCCAGGATATTGAATCGTTAAAAGTGAAGTTACACCGTTTACTTCAGGACGAGCTTGAGAAATTAATTACTGACTGAAATTAAGTTTCAATGTGTTACAATGGCCAGGCATCATAGCCGTTGTATTCTGAGCAGGTTAATTTGTTTTAGTTTTACTCCGATTCTTAGTCTGGCCGGCTGCATGAGAAATTTTCATGTTACACTTTTACTGCTGAATGCTGCCTGTACGCTACTGCAGGCTCAGCCTTTTTCAAACAGCCGGATCAAATTTATTTCTGTAAAGCCTGATACGCTAATTATTGACACCCTTAGTATAATTCCAGGTTCAATACTGGTTTCAGGAACTGACAGCACAGCTTATTCTTTCAATTCAGTAACTTCAATGCTGATCTGGAATAAAGCTTCTGCTGCTTTTAACTCAATCCGCGAAGATTCTGTAAAAATCAGTTACCAGGTTTTCCCCTTATCGTTTTCGAAAGTATATTTTAACCGTTCAAGACTTACCATTGAAAAGTCACTAAGCGGGATGTATAATCCTGAAGAGTACAGAAAAGTAACTCAAGGCGGATTGATGACCCGGATGGAAGGTCTTAGCAAAACCGGAAGTATCTCCAGGGGAGTGTCATTTGGGAATAACCAGGACGTAGTTGTGAATTCAACGCTGAATCTGCAACTGGCCGGAAAAATCAGTGAAGACATGGAAATTCTGGCAGCCATAACAGATAATAACATTCCGATCCAGCCTCAGGGGAATACCCAGCAGTTGAATGACTTTGACAAAGTTTTTATTAGGTTATCAAAACTAAAAAATCAACTTACAGCCGGAGATTATGAATTAAAAAGACCTGACAGTTACTTTATGAACTTCTACAAAAAAGCTCAGGGAGGGCAGTTTACGACCGAATTCAAAACCGGTAAAACCGAAGGACAACAGCAACAAATGAAAGTTGGAATTGCAGCTGCAATCAGTAAAGGCCGCTATGCCCGAAATGTATTTAACGGAACTGAAGGCAACCAGGGACCTTACAAACTGCAGGGAGCACAGAATGAGTCATTCATTGTTGTTTTGTCAGGAACAGAAAAAATTTATGTGGATGGATTATTGCTTCAACGCGGGCAGGAATATGATTATATCATTGATTATAACACAGCTGAAGTTACCTTTACTTCAAAAGTTCTGATCACTAAAGATAAACGAATTATTGCCGAATTTGAATATTCGGATAAGAACTATGCCCGTTCCTTATTCTTTTTTAATGATGAATGGCACACCGAAAAATTTAATCTAAAGCTTAATATTTATTCTGAGCAGGACAGCAAAAACCAACCTCTTCTTCAGGATCTGAGTGATAGTCAGAAACAATTCCTGGCAAACCTTGGTGACAGTGTGTCACAGGCATTTACCCTTGCAGCCGATACCGTACCGTTTAATATCAATGAAGTTCTATATGAGAAAATCGATTCGTCTGGTTTTGAATTTTTCAGGTATTCAACTGATTCAACTGTTGCACGTTTCCGCTTAAGTTTTACCAATGTAGGCCAGGGTAATGGCAACTACATCCAGGTTCGTTCTGATGCTAACGGACGTGTTTTTGAATGGGTCGCAGCAATTAATGGTGTTAAACAAGGAAATTTTGAACCTGTCAGGCTTTTGATCACACCCCGAACCCAGCAGATGATTACTGTGGGCGCTGACTATGCATTTGATAAGACAGGCAGCATTAAAATTGAGGGTGCGCTTAGTAATTATGACGTGAATACCTTCTCAAAGATTGATAAGAGAAATGATTCGGGACTGGCTTTGAGTATAGCAGCAAACAAAACCTTCGAACTAAAGAGTAATCAGCACTGGAAAATCAACGCCCGACTAAAAGGCGAGCATGCCGGCAAGAATTTTGTTCCGATCGAAAACTACCGGCCTGTTGAATTTATCCGGGACTGGAATCTGACCGGGATTCAAATTCCTGAAGATGAAAATGCCGTAATTGCATCTGCCGGAATTGAGAATGATAAGCATAAACTGGATTACAGTTTACATACATTCAGGAAAGGCAGTGCATTTAACGGAATTATGCATAACGGGATTTTATTAACCCAGTTAAAATTCTTAAGATTGTCTGCTGACGGCAGTTACCTGACCACATCAGGGAACCAGTCAAAATCTGTTTTTTACCGAAGTAATGCTGACCTGTCAAGTCTCTTTTTCTCACATTTAAGAATAGGAATAAAACAAAACCTTGAAAATAACAGGCTCTATTTCCCATCAACTGATTCACTTACCAGTGCTTCCTTTTCAAATCAGAGATATTCAGTCTATCTGCTCAATGGTGATACTTCGCAATGGCAGTACACAGCCAATTATTCAATCAGGTATGATGACGGGCTGAAGAATAACTTTTTCACTCAAGCAATGAAAGCAGATGACGTGACGGGGAGTATTGGCTGGACGCCAACCACCCGTTCAAAAATTATGTTGCTTACGCAGTATCGCAGACTAAAGATTAAGCAGCCTGAGCTTACATCTCAGAAAGATGACCGCAGCCTGTTAAGCAGGCTGGAATACAACAGTAACCTCTTAAACGGAGCTTTAAGCATCAATACCTTTTTTGAGGCCGGAAGCGGACAGGAACAAAAACGGGAATACACGTATGTAAAGGTAGCTGACGGCACAGGGGTATTCGCATGGAATGATTATAATGGTGATGGCATTCCGCAGCTCAACGAGTTTGAAACAGCTGCATTCAAAGATCAGGCAGATTACATCCGGGTCTTTACACCAACTAACGAATATGTCAGAACCAAATTCAACCAGCTTGGATTTGTAACAGGATTAAACCCTGCTGCCAAATCAAAGCGAAAAACAAAGTCGGGAAAAATTATTTCCTCTTTTTCAGATCAATTTTCCCTGAAAATTGAAAATAAAAACACCATTGAGGATCTGATTCAAGGAATTAATCCATTTGAAAACAATATTGCTGACACCTCTCTGATTTCATCCTCCTCATCAATCCGGAATACGATTTTCTACAATCGGACAAGTACGGTTTTCGGAACTGACCTGACGATTGATAATAATACCGGGAAAATGTTACTTACAAATGGAATGGAAAGCCGTAAATTCATCCGGATGATCAGCAATACCCGGTTAAATTTTTCAAGGACTTACGGATTGCAGCAAATAGTTGAAGCAGGGGAAAAAGAAAATAATTCTGAGTTTTTCAGTGAGCGTGATTTCAATCTTGATTTATTTACTTCGGAAAGCAGATTCAACTATCAACCGGGTACGAACTGGCGGCTAACGTTCATTTATGAGTATAAGTTAAAGCAGAATTCGGAGACTCAGCCAGCTGAGTTTTCAGAACAACATAAAGGTGGAATAGAAATCAAGTTCAGCAACATTCAGAAAGGGATCATTACGCTGCGGTTAAATACCATCCGGATCAGTTATAACGGACAGGAAAATTCTTCCCTTTCATACGAAATGCTTGAAGGTTTAAATAAAGGTATCAATTATACCTGGGGACTTAACATTCAACGTGCATTATCGGGATTTCTTCAACTCACTTTGAATTACGATGGCCGGAAAACTGAAAACAACAAACCCATTCATACCGGAGGAGTGGAACTGAGAGCCTTTTTCTGAAAGTTTAACCACAGATTCTTTCTGAAAACCGTTCTGGCAGCAGTTACATCTGTGGTTTAAGCAATCCTGCATCTGTACCGAAATGGTTTGCCATATTTCTCAGCCATTCTGATTTTTGTTTATCATCCGTTGCCTTTTCATACGTATTAGCCATACTAAGCATTGTTTCATAAACAAACCGCTGCATATCGCTAACAAGCATTTCTTTAGTCCATAAGTCAATTCTCAGTGTTCCTTCCTCGGGAGTATCCCAGAGTGAAAGCATCATGCTTTTACACGGATTGAGGCCATCCTTACCGGCACCTTCAGCCTGCCAGTGAATCTTTTCAGGATGATTATTCTCATCCAGGTCAACAATGATTTTAATTTCTGATTTCTTCATGACATCATTTGTTGCAAAGATGTAAAGATTAAACTAAAGGTAACCAATACACCTTTACTGCTCAGTCTGCGGAAGCAGAAGAGCATTTCCTTATGGCTGCTCAACCCTGTAGTATTTAAGCCTGCTTTCTGAAAAAGATATTGTGTTGCTTCAGACAATCCGATATCTGCATAAAAATGATCTCTGCAAAAATGAAAATACTGCAATGTCATTAAACCGTTAAACCAGCTGTAAAACCGCTTTTTGAAAGAAGAAACAGAAGCACTGTTACATTTGATTTCAAGTATTTTCTCTGCTGAGTTATATAAATCTAGGAATGACTGAATCGTTACAGGCTGGGTATGAACCCAGTCTGAGAAAGAAACCGTATCAAACAGTTCTGTTACCTGCTGATTAAACGTTTTAAAATCTTCAAATGACTGAGGGTTAAATGCAGTAATCTTATGATTATGAAACAACACCTTATTGATTATACTTCCGGTTCCGAAGGGTACCCGCAAAGAAGAACGTGGTGAGGGGCAGACGCAAGCAGAATTCAGTGAATGAAAATTCCCTAACGGAAAGATTTTATGGAGAAAATAAAAATCTTCTCCGGCTTTTCTGCGATTCATTCCTCCTGATTTCTGATAAACTGAATTCCGGACAGCCATACATGATCCTACTGTTTGAAAACAATATGGGAACCCACTGTATTCCAGCCCTGAATGATACAGGTACAAATACAGCTCGTAATCAATAATTGCATGATATACAGAAGTATCGTACTCAATGCCTTCTACCGGATGTTCAAACCTGATTGAGCACCCTGTTGACTTTGGATTAGTTAGGAAATGAGTTTCCAGCTCAACCAGATAGTTGTTGCTAACGGTACAATCAGCATCCAAGCAAGCAATGATTCCATTCCAGTTGTGGACCTGTTCAAATCTCCGAACAGCTTCATCCATTCCTGTTTTACGAGCTAAACCCACACCTGCGTGACGGTGATTAAACTGAACCGGAAGTAAAAAAAACTTCAGATGTTCATTTGAGTTTCCTTGAATCCATTCCAACGCTTCGGACATTGTCCTTTTATTCTGCTCAATGACTCCCGCAGGTGCATTATCAGCTGAATTAATTACGATGAGTACTTCAGCAGGATTAGCCGGGGGATTTGAATCACGCAGTGATTGAAGTGTTTTGAGAAGATGGTCTTCATTACTGCATGGAATTACAACTGATAAATTCAGGTGACGGGCAGGCTGTTCCTGAATAAATGCCGGAAACAAAGCATATTGATTCAGATAATGATTGCCTGAGAGAATCATAATTTTGGGAGCCGAAAATACAACTCACATCCGAACAGACTTCAGTAAGCCAGGGAATGATTTAAGCTATCAATGAAATTACAGCCGGATAAACCGATATTATGCCAATTCTAAAACTAACAGGTAAGAGCGGAGAATATATTTTTAATCCTGAAGATCCGGCAATGGTTTTAAGAGCTAAGGGAAAATTCGGATCTGTGTTTGCTGGAGTACGGTTAGATGATAACAGAAAGGTAATCATCAAGCATTTCAATAATGACTTGCTGGTTTATCCATATTCGTTGATCCAATTTCGCTTTGAAGCAGATGCAGTGCTTGACTTTCCTCAACTAAGAAAAACATTTGAATACATAACTACCGGGCAAAACCATTTTCTGATTCAGGAATATATCAGTGGAAATGACCTGAAGGACTTTCTTTCATCAAATAAGAAGCTCAGGCAATCGGTACCTTTTATTTTAAAATGTATGAATGATGTGCTTGATGCATTAGTGTACCTGCATAGTAAGAATATCATTCACTGTGATTTAAAACCGGCCAACATATTGATAGAAACAGATAATAAGGGTAACCTGGTCAACCGTGAGCATCCAATTGTAAAACTAATTGATCTCGGGAATGCACGTACACCACTCAACCTGCTGATTGATACCGTTCAGCCATTTTCGATGATCTATTCACCACCTGAACTGATACTTCAACAATATGATCTTGCAGATGCTCAAAGCGATGTTTACCAGGCCGGGCTGGTTATTTATGAATTGGTGAGCGGAAATCTGCCATTCACTTCCCGGCATCCTGAGGCGCTGATCCATCAACAGCTATCAGGACAACTCACTCCCCATCCTTCGATTCCGGCTGGTCTATTTGACATCATTCAAAAAGCAACTGCCAAAGTTTCATTCCCATTACCACCTTCACGCATGAGCCGTACCGACTGGCGTGAATATATTATTGCCGGGAAAAAGTTACGATATGTTTCAGCGACAGAAATGAAAACTGCTATTGAAGATTTCCTGTCAGGATATAAAGAGTCAAAAAGAAGGTTCAGGTTCTGATTTATTAGACACATATTCTTAATTTTACACCTGCTAAAACCTGAAATTATGAGTGAAGAAGTGAAACAAATATTAGGTACTCTTGACGGGCAGGCTCAAAAAGCCATAACCTATCTTGAACATGAACTGGCAAAAATCAGAGCCGGCAAAGCCAATCCACAGATTCTTGAAAGCATTCATGTTGATTATTATGGCAACAGTACTCCGCTCTTTCAGGTTGCCAATGTGAATACTCCGGATGCACGAACACTGGTAATTCAGCCCTGGGAGAAATCCATGCTTGCTGTGATTGAAAAAGCGATTCAGGCTGCTAATCTTGGATTTAACCCTCAGAATGACGGTACCATTATCCGCATTAACATCCCTCCGCTCACTGAAGAACGAAGAAAAGAGTTGGTAAAGAGAACCAAACAGGAAGGCGAACAGGCAAAAATTGTAATTCGAAACAGCAGGCGTGAAGCACTTGAAGCAATTAAACGTCACCAGAAATCAGGCCTACCGGAAGACATGGCTAAAGATGCCGAAACAAAAGTTCAGCATGCTGTTGATTCCATTATAAAAAAAATTGACAACCACCTGGAGCAAAAAGAAAAAGAAATTATGACTGTTTAGAGGAGTGAGCAGGGAAGATTGATTACAAAATCACTATTCGTTTTCTGCTCTTCACATTACCTCTGCAATCTTTCAGAAGGGCTGATATTGTCAGTAAATAATCAATAGGGGACGGCATCATCCACTACAAGGACTTCAAATAAAGGATCCGGAATTGCTCATTTGGCACTTTTAATCATTTCAAGTTGCTTTCTGAGTTTTTCCAATTCATTTTTTGCTTTCAGAATTTTATCTTCAAAATCCTTTTTTATCTGATCTGCATTTTTAGACTTGGCAAAAAAACCAATATTGTTTTCCAGTGTATTCACCTCGCTTTTGAGATGAGAGATTTTATTGTGTAAGACTCTCTCTTCTTCTCTCATCTTACTTTTCCCGTCAGCTGAGGTTTTAAGGTGATCAATCCGGTCTTTAAATCTCAACACTGAACGTTCCTTTTCACTGATTCTCAGTTTATCAAACAAGGAATCAATTGCCTTCTTATACCGTTCGTAAACTTCATTTTTTTTAGCTGCAGGAACCATCCCGATTTCAGACCACTCATATTGAAACCCTCTGAGTTGTTCAAAATCCTCTTTATTATTTCCAGTTAATTCAAAGGATTCAATTCTTTCAATCAGACCTGTTTTCTTCTCAAGGTTATCTTCAAATTGTTTTTCCGCTTCTGCAAAAAAGCTTTTTCTTTTCTCGTACAAGGAGTCCTTTGCTTTCCGAAAACGTTCCCAAATCTTGTCAGCAAACTTACCCGGAACATGTCCTGTCTGCTTCCATTCTTCTGTCAATTTTCTCATATCTGCCGATGCTGATTTTAAATCAATCGAATTAAGGAGTGCTTCAGCCCTTGAGCAGATATCATTTTTCTTCTGCAGATTAATCTGATATTCTTTTCTGCGATCGGAGTAAAATTCTTTTCGTTTTTTATAAATGACTTCACTGGCAGCTCTAAATCGTTCCCACAGTTCGTCATTTTTTACTTTTTCTGTTCTTCCGGTATGCTTCCATGCAGATTGAATTGCTTCAAGTTCTTCATTAATTTTTCGCCAGTTGGCCGAGGTGGCCGGTTCCGGTATTTCAATCTTAGCAACCTGATCAATCAATTCATTCTTCTTTGCTTCATTATCGGCCCATTGTAATTTTAGCTGTTCAATCTGTTCTTTTCGTTTTTTATGAATTGCATCTGCTGCAGCTTTAAATCGCTCAAAAATTTCTGTTTTTTTATCACGTGCTACCGGTCCAGCTTCATGCCAGCGCATGTTAAGCATAGTAAGTTTATCTAATGCAGTTTTCACGGATGATTCAAAGTGTAAAGCTTCTGCTTCTTCACAGATCTTAATTTTCAGTTCAAGATTTTTTTTCCAGTCCAGTTCCTGAAGTTCCCGGTTAATCTTTATAAACTCATAAAATTTATTTACAAGATGCCGGTAATTTAACTGAATATCCTGAGCTTCATTAAAAGGCACAATGCCTGTATTGCTCCATTTATCTCTTATTTCATGGAATGCATTAAAAGCTTTCTGCAGATCCTCCTCATTCTGAATTATGCTTTTCAGGTTTTCAAGAAGTTCCCGTTTAATTACCAGGTTCTGTTCTCTTTCCCTTTCCTGAGCATTGTTAAAATCATTTTTTTTATTCCTAATAATTTTCTGAAATTCAAAAAACTGATCAGCCAGCGGATCATGCTTTTTTCTCTTAGTATCCTCTTCTTCTCCAGTAGCTTCATCCTGTTCGTTCTCGACCTCAGTCTCATGCTGCCTTTCGTGTTGCAGTAGAAGTTTGAACGCATCTTCAACTGCAGCAATTTTGTTTTTAACCGTCAAGATTTCTGTCATATCGGTTTCAGCAAGCTGCCTGTACTCATTAAGCAGTTGTTCTTTGGTAAGTTCACGGTAACTGACAGCCTCATCTAAACCTGGCTCCGATTCATCTTCAGAGTCTGTTGCATGCCCAGTAATAGCCACTAACTCCTGTTCTGCAGAATCCTGCTCTTCTGCTAAGGGTTGTTGGTTTCCCGGCTGTTGTTCTTCTCGATTTACTTCCATATTATTTCTTATTCTTCAAATATAATAGTTTTGGGTGTTCAGAGACTGATAATGCAAAAATAGGATGTGCAGAATAATAAAACCAATGTTTTAACTGATGTTTTAAAGAATTTAAATCAGACATAGAATAGCCGGTTTTAACAAGCTTACCGATTATAACTAACCTTGCATTTCAGAGAATTCAGATCTACTTTCTAAAAATTCCAGGGAATCATTCTTAATAGAGTCCTCGAATCTTTTCTGTCTAAAATAAGAATCCGGAGAACAAAGCGTACCCTTGATTATCTTGATTATTAAGCATCCCATGTATTTTTGAATGTTTCCGGCTAATGTTATAAGCAGCGGATAGCCGATCTGATCAGGATTGAGCAGAAGAGCACTTATGAGCAGCTAAGAGCTTTTTAAAAGATCGGATATTTGATAAATTTGTTTTAGAATTGTGCTGTACCCAATTCCAATTATGAGGTATTCCAGAAGCGACCTGAACGAACAATTACATGTGAAAGTTTCTATTCAATTGGAGGCTTGTGACCGGTTACTAAAGAGACTGGCTTAATTACATATCCACCCGGGTTTCATTAAGCAGGAATATACCGGTCAGCCTAAGGAATCATTTCAGATTTTCATCAATCTTGCAGAACTTTGCAAACCAATCTTATCAATCATTGAACTGCATAAGGGAAACCCAATGGGAAGTTATTCTTAATCTTGCAGTATCTAATTGAATGACGTATTCGACCAGGAAGCGTATTTACCCACTGATTCTGATAGCAGTCACCTTTATCCTGTTCGGCAGGGCAATCAGCTACCCATTTGTCTGGGATGATGAACGTTCACATCTGACAGCAAATGAAAATTTCATGCAAGGCAGGCTTAAAGCTATCTGGGACAATCCGGGAGGTATGTACATCCCTGTTGCCTATACGGGCTGGTACCTCGTTAAGCTGATTTCTTCAGGTAAAGGGGAAGCTCCATTAAAGCCTTCGTGGTTTCACCTAGCTAACCTGTTGATTCATTGTATTAATGTGATTTTACTTTTTTTTCTGCTGGATCACCTCTTGGGAAATGTTGATGCTGCACTTACAGGAGCCTTGTGTTTTACAATGCATCCGCTCCAGGTTGAAAGTGTAGTCTGGATCTCTGAGTTCAGAGGGTTGCTGGCAACTTTCTTTTCTCTTGCATCATTAAACTTGTTTATCCGAGAATTACAAAGAACAGAGACCATCCGCCGGTTTCGCAATTCTAACAATTACCTGTTTGCAACATTGCTTTTCATTCCTGCCCTGCTCAGCAAACCCTCTGTAATTGTTCTACCCGTGATGATTCCTGTTATTTCCGCATTTTTCTATCCTGAAAAACTGAAAATAAGTTTAAAAGGAATCTGGCCCTGGTTCATTTTAATGCTCCCCATCCTAATCATAACTCCCGGTCATCTTTCTCCGGACTGGAAAGCCGTTTCGGTATCATTTCTTCTGAACCCGCTCATTGCCTGTTATTCACTGACCTTTTACTGTCTTAAAATTTTATTTCCGTTCCAATTATCTCCATGCTATGGAATCACACCTTCTGAATTGATCCATTCATTTCTTCCTTACTTCTACACTTTAATTTTTTCGGGAGGTCTTGTTGGCCTGCTCAGAATATATAAAAAGCAACCCTTTATAGCTGCCGGAATTGCTGTATTTCTGATTGGTTTACTTCCGTCTTCCGGGATTATTGCATTTGAATATCAACGGTTTTCAGTGACTGCCGATCGCTATGCTTATTTTGGAATGACCGGGGCAGCCATTACTGTTGCTTCCTTATGGCTAACCGGAAAGAATAAATCATACATCCGGTACATTCTGATCTTGATGGGGGTAGTTTTTCTTTTGCTGAATGTAAAACAAGTTCCTGTATGGAAGAGTGAGTTCTCAATATGGAGTCATGCTTACAACCTCAATCCAAATCAATGGGCTGCCAGTTACAACATGGGTGTATCGTATGATAAACTGCAGCAGTACAATAAGGCCATTCAATACTATTCAAATGCAATCCGTTTCAATCCGTCTGATAAAAATGTGCTGGTTAACCGTGCCAATGCTTATGGTAAGCTGAAACAGTTTAATGAATCGCTGAAGGATTACCATGAAGCCCTCAGGATTGATGATAAAGACGGCAGCATTTATTACAACCGGGCACTGACCTATTACACCATGGGCAATTTCAAAAAATCGCTTGAAGATTTACATGCTGCTTCAGCAAGACATTTCCCGGTTGATCCTGATATTCTTCAGTTGATTAGCAGAAAGATAAAAGTAAATGAGGAAAGAATAAATCATCCATAATTAGAGCAATTATTTATCGGATTACAACACCCGGTTTGTCAATTAGAGGTACGGTTGAAAAATATTCTTCATTGATTGTTTCAGGCAGAAAAAGAAATTTACGTTCAAAGATTTCATTGCCGATGTAGAAACTGACCCAGTACTCATTGTTCAGCCCAAACAGATTTTCAATTATGGGTTCAACTTTCACAAATTCCCGAGGTGAAATAAGTTCAAAAAAATGCCTGAGGGTTGAGGTTACAACATCCTCACCCTTATGTTTACCGTAGCCTTTACTTGCTATCAGAACATTTTTTATTGGTGTCTCTTTCATATTTATCAGATAAACACCCCACTCACGTTTACCACTTTCATCCTCTGAGGGCAAAACTGCCATTGCAATGTTATCAACAACCTGTTCCGGAATATCGCGAAGCATAGTTAGCAATAATAAAAAATTTGACTGAAAAAGTCCGGCTTTTGCTTCCGGCATTCATTCAACAAACATCTTGATTGTCTCACTGATATAAATTTCTGCATCACGTAAATTCCCTTCACTGTCTTTATCCCGCTTATGACCCAACCGGACAATTATCATTTTTTCCTCTGGTATAACAAAAATATACTGTCCCAGAATACCACGAGCATAATAAACATGTTTACCGCCAAAGGTTCCAATCCACCAGTGATATCCATAAACTTCATTAGGTTTACCATTATCAATGGTTTTAGCCGGAAGGATCGATTGCAATACATACGATTCTGATACAATCTGTTTACCATTCCACCGACCAGAGTCAAGATAAAGTTGACCGATTCGGGCAAAATCACGGGCATTGCTGTAGATGCAGCAATAAGCTTTTTCATCTCCGCCAGGATGATCAAGGCTCCAGCGTGCCTCCGATTGCATTCCCAGTGGTTTCCAGAGTTTATCCGAGGCATAATCACTGACTGTTTGCCCGGTTACTTTTCTGATAATAAAGCTCAGCAAGGCAGTACATGAACTTTGATAATTAAAGTTACTCCCTAAAGGACCTGCATTTCTTAACCTCAGCATTTGTTTTCTGAGTTCCCTGCCATAATAGGCTTCGGTAGTTGGTGAAGTCAGGCTGCTATAGCTTTCATCCCAGTTCAGTTCAGCACTCATCGTTAATAAATGATAAATTGTGATTTTATTATTTGGAGGAGTATTAAACTCTTCAATAAAATCTCCGACCGGCTCATTGATACTCCTGATTTTCCCTTCATCAATAGCAATTCCCGTAAGAATACCAATAACGCTCTTTGCCATACTAAATGAATTCGAATAAGAAGAGTCAGAATAACCTTCCCAGTATTTTTCCAAAATGATTGAATCCTCCTTAATCACCAGGTAGGCTACAGATTCAAAATCTTCAAGTTCCTGTTTTAGTTTCTCCGTCATTTCCGTTTGATTATATCCTGCTGCTAATACCCAAGGCTGAGGCTTACCGTTTTCGATTGTCCGGTACGGGAATAAATTCAAATCATCAATATCAACAAAATTATACACAAGTGCCTTCCAGTAATAAAACTTACCGGTTAACAATAACCCTGCATTTAACAAAACAAGAATTATCAGGAATCCATTTATAAATTTTTTCATATTTCAATTTTATCACTTTTGGTAATAATGCAGTTGAACACTTTTTCAAAATTTCGCTTAATGGATTCTTCAACCTGGTGCATATTGACTTCCTTACCCAATTCATTCTGCATAGAGGTAACAGACTTATCCCTGATTCCACAAGGTACAATTAAATTAAAATTTTCAAGGCTGGTATTTACATTAAGTGCAAATCCATGCATGGTTATCCATCGTGAGCAGCGAACTCCAAAAGCACAGATTTTCCTGGCTGTTGCAGGCTGAGTTGTATCAATCCAGACTCCTGTTTGCCCCTTAATTCTTTCGCCCCTGATGCCGAATTCCTTTAAGGTCAGAATGATTGTTTCTTCCAGATAATTAACATACCGGTGTATATCATGAAAAAAATAATCGAGATCAAGAATCGGATAACCAACCCATTGACCCGGGCCGTGAAAAGTTATATCTCCTCCCCGGTTGATATGATAGAATTCAATCCCCTTATTGTTCAGTAGCTGAGGTGAGGCCAGCAAGTGATCGGGTTTGCCGCTTTTGCCTAAAGTGAAAACCGGTTCATGTTCACAAAGCAGAAAATAATGTAATGGATCATTTTGATCTATTCCCAACTTCCTTTTTTCTGCAATTTCAGTTAACAATTGTTCCTGCAGCTGCCATGCATCACAGAATCTGATTCTTCCGAGCTGACGAAATATTACATGTTGCATGAAGCAAAGGTACGGTATCCTGAATGCCCGTTGAAGATGATATTTTCAAAGCTGCCTTCTGCACACACCTGAGAAAGCAAAGCAGCTATGAATAGAATTTAAAAAAATCTTAACCCGGATGACGAAATCCGGATGTGGGAAATAATCTGCCTAACTTCGCGATTTTATGAAAAGGATCAGCCGGTTCCGGGTTATTTTAATTGTTCTTTTAACCCTTATTATTCTGTTTCTTGTTATTCCTGTTTTTACAATTACAGAACTTGTCTATCCGGTTCGCCTCGACTCAGCCTACCTGCGAAGTAAACAGATTGCTTATGAAGCAACTCATCATCACACTGATTCAGGAGAAGAACGTTTTTTATACAATCCTAGCCAGTTAGGGTTGATTTACCAGGAATTAAAGATTAAAGTTCCGGAAACTGAGTTAATTACATTATGGACAGTAAATGATTCCGATTTTCTAAAAGGGAACCATTTATTGGTTATTCCGGATATTTTTGAAAGTAAGCTCAATTATATTAAGTTTTCATCAGAAGCAACTGCCCGCGGACTAACCATTGACATTGCAGAACTTCGAGGTCAGGGAACCAGTAGTGGCAGTGTTTACACTCCCGGGTCACGTTCGGCCGATGATATTATCATTGTCATAGATTCATTGCAAGCCAGATATGGTTTTGATCAGATTGCTTTAATGGGTTCAGGCACTGGGGCAGCAGTAGCATTAAAAACAGGTTTAAAAGACGAACGGGTTGCAGCCATCATTCTTGAAAATCCTTTTTTGAATTTAAGACAATATTTTAAGAAGTATGCCGAAAAAAAGTATGGATTAGCCGGCAAACTGTTTTACAGGAGAATGCTGAAAAGTTATTTTAAAGAATCTGGTTTGGATCCTGATTCTGTGAAAGTGAGCAAAATGGTAGCTGATTGCCACAAACCAATCATGTTCATTACCCGGGTTTCAACCCGATTTTTAGACTACCAGTCATCTCAGAAACTGTTCTTTGCCTGCCCATCTCAGAAAAAAACATGGCTGGCTATCAGAGATTTTGACGAAGCCGACAACCGGCAGGCTACCATTAAAAAGTATTTTGACAGGTTAGCTACTTTTGTAAATGTCAATCTTGCTGTTCCCGGTAAGCTCAAACCCAGGTCAGGAAAAGTTGCATAACAGGTTATATGATTTCAAAAGACAGTATTTCACAAATTCTCAATTCTGCACGGATTGAAGAAGTGATAGGCGAGTTTGTAACCTTAAAAAAAAGAGGCGCTAATCTGATTGGGCTCTGCCCTTTTCATAATGAAAAGACTCCTTCCTTTTATGTTTCTCCGTCAAAAAATATTTTTAAATGCTTTGGCTGCGGGAAAGCTGGTAATGCAGTAACCTTCCTGATGGAGCATGAACATTACAGCTTTCCGGAAGCACTCGGTTTCCTAGCTGAAAAATACAATATAGTAATTGAACAATCCAACCATGAACCGGAAGGAAAAGAAATGGAACTGGAACGTGAGAGTTTGTTTATAATAAATGATTTTGCACGTAAGTTTTTCAGTTCTTATTTAACCACAACAGATGAGGGGAGATCTGTCGGAATGACTTATTTTCACGAACGCGGGTTTACTAGTCAGACAATTGAAAAATTTCAACTGGGGATGGCGCCTGACAGCTGGAGTGCCTTACTTGAGTCAGCACGGTTAAAAGGTTACAGTGAAGAATTCTTAATTAAAGCAGGATTACTGATTGAAAAGGAAACTGGTGAAGGAAAGGATAACCGGCTATTTGACCGGTTCAGAAACCGGGTTATATTCCCGATTCATAATCTGAGTGGGAAAGTAATTGCATTTGGTGCACGGCTGCTTGCACAGGATCAAAAATCACCTAAATACCTTAACTCGCCTGAAACAGAAATTTATCATAAAAGCAAAATTCTTTATGGGATCTATTTTGCCAAGAAACAGATCATTGAAAATGATGAATGTTACCTGGCCGAAGGCTATACGGATGTAATCTCACTTTTCCAGAATGGAATTGAGAATGTGGTTGCTTCCAGCGGTACATCCCTTACTACCGATCAAATCCGGCTAATTGCCCGATATACCAGCAATGTAACCATTCTTTATGACGGAGATGAGGCGGGTATTAAAGCTTCGCTTCGCGGAATTGATATGATACTGGAACAGGGAATGAATGTAAGAGTAGTCTTACTCCCTCAAGGTGAAGACCCTGACTCATTTGCAAAAAATCATAGTCACTCTGAGATTATTGACTACATTAAAACTCACAAAAAAGATTTTATTACATTTAAAACCGGGCTGCTTCTCAAGGGTTCTTCAACTGATCCGTTAGCCCGTGCCGGACTTATCAGGGAGGTAGTTGAAAGTATTTCAAAAATTCCGGATGCTATTGTCCGTGAAACCTATATCAGGCAATGTTCTTCCATACTTCAGGTGAGCGAACAGACCCTGATTTTTGAGATCAACAAGAACTTAAGAAGGCAAATTGACAAAAACGTAACCAGTCATTTAACTTCTGAATCAGAATCTGAGTCCCCCTCAAAATTCAACCATGATATCCAGTCATTAGAAATAGCCGATTCAACACAGCAGGAAAAAGAAATCATCCGGTTGCTCCTTAATTATTTTGATCATCCTGTTTCCGTCCGCTATGATAACGGGCAGGAAAGTCAGTCTTTTGAAGGTTCGATTGGAGACTATATGTTTTCACAACTCCATCCGGAGGAGTTCAGATTTGACGATCCTATACTCCATAAAATGTTTACTCTTATTTTTGAACAGGGAACTGCATTTAACGCAGCTCTCTTTAGCGGTCATGAAGACATTGAAATCCGACAGTTAGCTGCCGAATTAATGACCGACCGGTATCAGCTGCATGACTGGGAGCGAACCGGAGTTTATGTCAGAACTGAAACCGATGTTTTGGCCAACCAGGTCATCCGTACGATTGTTGCCTTTAAGATTCGAAAACTCATCATGCGGATTAAAGAAAATAATGATCAGATCAGGCAGGCTATCTCGAATGAAAAGGATATTACTGATCTCCTAGCGGAGAGGCAATCACTTGAAGAAACTAAACTTGAACTGACAAAATCACTTGGTATTGTTATTCTTAAATAACGATCAGTTAACAATCAGCCGTTTGTGATAGGTCATATTGTTTGAAAAAATTGTCAGAATATAATTACCCTTAATGGTTGAAGGAAGTTGTACGGTATAAACCTTTTGTGATTTAAAGCCAAACAAAGTATTCTTAAACACTTTTCTTCCTCTTAAATCAGTCAGTGTTACCTCAACCGAAGCAGAAGCTTCAGCAAGTAGGATATTAACTTCACTCTCAGCCGGATTGGGTGAAATAAAAATATCATTAACCGGTTCATTTATGACCTGGCTGAACGACCTGCAGAAAGTATAATTGACAAGCAACGAATCATACGATCCGATTGTGTCCGTGCGGTAACCTTCTAACGAAAAACAAATGGTGTCACCTCCATTATCAAAAACCCGAACCAGCCCGTACTGACCGACATAAATATTGGGATTCAAATAGCTTCCATGATTATAAACTCCACCTTTATGAGCACCACTCTTAGCCACAGCACTGGCATTAAAGACCGGGTATCTATACGGACTGTTATGACCTGTCGTAAAATCTCCATTGGCACCATCATCAATTGCCAGCATGTGAGCATCACCGGTAAGAATCATCAGATTCCTGATTTGATTATCACAAAGGAAATTTGCAATTGATCTGCGTTCGGCCGGATAGGCTCCCCAATTCTCATAATGAACAGGCGGATACCAGGGCATAGAACTTACCCAGACTGCCATCATCTTCTGATCTCTTGAATAAAGTAATTCCTTTCTCATCCACTCATGTTGTTTTGGTGACATCAGGGCTGCTGGTGACTTCGTGCTTCGCAGATCTGTAACAATAAAATGAACCCGGCCGATGGTAAATGACTGATAGATCGGACCTGCTGCATCCGGTAAATCATAATGCGGAACATACTCCCTATAAGCCTGCCTGGCACTCTCCTTTCCTGCTGAAAGACTATCACTGTCATTACCGCAATAATCATGATCGTCCCAGGTATAAACTGCTGGAGTACTCCGCAGGAAACCTTTAAGGGGCTCCCGAGCCAAAACTGGACCTTCATATTTCTCACGATGCACATTTACATCTGTAGAGTTTGGATTTTTATAATGAAGGTCTCCGCTGCAAATCCAAAAAAGCGGCTTTCGCAACTTCATCATATTGCTATAATTATGAGAAGCATTCCCGATACAGGAATTAAAAGTAAATTTAAAACTGAACGGGCCAACTAACGGTGTGGTAAAACTACCTGTTTTATCGGGCCCCTTATTGATTTCAGAGTTTATTTCAAAGGCATAATAATATTTAGAATTTGGTTGAAGTCCATCTACCTTCATTGACAGCATCAGATTTGTACTTGAATCAACCGAATAGTTTTCAGAGAACTGCGGATAAGAAAATAACGGATCATTACTTAAAACAAGCCGGATCTGCTGGCAGGGCTCCGATATCTTAACATTCACCTTAATTGATTCTGATGTTAATGCCCCTGACCAGAAAAACACTGGAAACGGCTGTGCTGTCAGAAGAAAACTTTTGGAAATTAAAACCATTGCAACTGTGGTGATTCTTAAAACAGGTTTCATTTATACTTCGGGTTAAAATGCGTGTAAAGTTAAGATTATACCCCAGTTCACCAACCTGCTATTTCATTTTTTAAACACAATTTATGTTAGGTTTGCTGTAATGAACTATTCATTTATTATGGATTATCTGGCTTACCGCAGAAATGCAGTTAGTCAATACAGCATTCACCCACCATTTATTTATGATATTGTCAATCAATCTATACGAAAGAAGCTTACTATAAAGGATGAACCATTAATTATTGATTGTAAATCCGGAAATCTGAAAAATTCAACAATGATTGAAGTTACTGATCTTGGAACTGCCTATTCAGGCAACCGGCACTATCAGCGAACTGTTTCATCCATTGCCCGTCATTCATCCAAACCGCTTAAATATGCAAGGCTGCTTTACCGGCTTGCACATTACTTCAGCCCCAAAACAATATTAGAGTTGGGTACTTCTTTTGGCTACAGCAGTATGTATCTGGCATCTGCAATTCCGGCAGGAAGGCTAATAACCATCGAAGGTTGTCCGAATACAGCTGCCATTGCAAAAAAAAATTTTGTTCACTGTGGGTTTAATAACATCATATTACACACAGGAAACTTTGATGAATTACTTCCAACTGAGCTTAGCAATTCAAAACCGGATTTTATCTTCTTGGATGGAAACCATCAATATGAAGCTACTTTACGTTATTTTAATGAGTTTCTGAGCATAACTGAAGAGCATACAGTCATTATTTTTGATGATATTTATTGGTCTGCAGGTATGAAAAAAGCCTGGACTGAAATAAAAGACCATCCAGGTGTTACTTCAACCATTGATGTGTTTATGTTTGGGATTGTCTTTTTTAGAAAAGGCTTAACCAAGCAACATTTTAAGGTCAGATTCTGATGCCAGACAGTTAGAATAAAGCCTGTAACCTTAACAAGCACTGTCTTTTTACAAATCAGAAAGCTACATTTGCCCTCCTTTTCCAAAATACTACGCTGCGGGTGTGGCGAAATTGGCAGACGCACCAGACTTAGGATCTGGCGCTTAACGGCATGGGGGTTCGAGTCCCTCCACCCGCACATAATAACTTGACAATGAATATTACCAAAGAAACTATTGCTGATAATACCGACATTATCCGTATAGAATTGAAGCCTGAAGATTATACTTCGCTTGTCAATAAAGAAATAAAGAAAACAGCCCGTACTATCCAGATTAAAGGATTCAGACAGGGGCATGTGCCTGAAACAATTGTTAGAAACAGGTATGGAAGAGCTATTTTGACTGATGAAATCAACAAACTGGTTACCGACTCGCTTTACAAATATTTTGAAGATAATAAAATTGAAATTTTCGGACAACCTTTACCGGTAGACTCTGAAAATGCAACTAACAATTTTGAACAACCCGGTGATTTTAAGTTTGCTTTCGAGATCGGAATCCGGCCTGACTTCACAGTTAATATATCCCCCTCAAAAGAAGTGGAATCTTATTCCATAAAAGTTGGTTCAGCCGAGGTTGAAAAAGCTATAGAAGATATGAAAATGAGGCATGGCGAGATTACCCATCCTCAGTCAATTGACAACGATTGCTATATAAAAGCCCGGTTTACGGCATGTTCTGAAGATGGAGTGATTCCGGAAAATGCATTCACTACTTCGTCCTGGTTTAAATTAACAGATCTGAAGGATGAAAAAATTATTGCTGAAATCAGCTTAATGAAAATTGCTGACAAAAAGCCTCTGAATCTTGAACGAGCAACAGGTTCCAAGACAGGTATCTCAGCTCTTTTAAACATCAAAGCTGAAGAAGTAGAAGAGCATGGCCAGTGGTATGAAACAGAAATTTCAATGATTGAGAAAACTATCCCTGCCGATCTTAATCAAGCTCTTTTCAACAAGGTCTATGGTAAGGATGTGGTTACCGATGTTGAAGCATTGAAAAAGAAAGTTGAAGAGGAAATTGCCAATGAGTATAAATCTGAGTCTGAGCACAAATTGCATCATGATATAAAAGATGTACTGGTTGAAGAAACCGGGATATCCCTGCCCGAAGCATTCTTAAAAAAATGGATTTCAGCTTCTTCAGAAAAACCTATTTCAACTGAAGAGATTGATAAAAACTTTAAACATTACGCTTATGATATGAAATGGACATTGATCCGGAATAAGCTGGTTGAGGAATTTAAGCTGGATGTCAAGGAAGAAGAACTGCTGAATTATGGCAGACATTACGTGATGCGAATGTTGAGTCAATACGGAATTTCTACTTTCGACCCTCATCGCATTGATGATATGGCAGCCCGTTATATCAAGGATGAAAAAATGCGAACAGAAGCAGCTAATAATATTTTGGAAAGAAAAGTATTCAATAATCTTTCAGAACAGGTTAAGAAGAAGGAGAAGCAGGTTACTCTGGATGAGTTTATTGAGATTGTTAAGAACCACCACCATTAATCTAATAATGATTAACACAGCTGTGATGAGAAGTTAAATCCACTAGCTCTGAAGGTCATTCTTATTTTTACAGATATTCGTCCGCAAAACACCAAGTTAGTTTTACAAATTAAAAAAACACTTCCTAATTTATGAACTCCGACAAAGATTTTTTACGTTATGCCATTAAAGACAGAGGCATCGGCAGTGCAACACTTCACAATGTGATCAGTGCAGTAAATGCAAATTATATTTCACCTACCATTATTGAAGAACGGCAGCTGAATGTTGCCAGTATGGACGTATTTTCGAGGTTAATGATGGACCGGATTATCTTCATGGGTGTTCCAATTAATGATTATGTTGCCAATGTAATCCAGGCACAGCTTCTTTACCTCGAATCGGCCGATGCTAAAAAAGACATCCAGATTTATATAAACAGCCCCGGAGGATCGGTGTATGCCGGCCTGGGGATTTACGATACAATGCAATATATTAACCCTGATATATCAACCATTTGTACCGGAATGGCGGCTTCTATGGCTGCTGTCTTACTATGTGCCGGAAGCAAAGGAAAAAGAACCGGACTACCTCATTCAAGAGTGATGATTCACCAGCCAATGGGGGGAGCTGAAGGTCAGGCTTCAGATATTGAAATCACAGCTCGTGAAATCATAAAATTGAAAAAGGAATTATACGAGATTATTGCCCTCCATTCAGGCAAAGATTACGACACGGTATATAAAGATTCGGACCGTGATTACTGGATGACTGCCACTGAAGCTAAGGAATACGGAATGATTGATGAAGTACTTTCCCGTAACAAAACTTCTCAGTAAGCGTTAGTTATGTTAACAAAGCTATGAAAGCTAAAAACGAAATCCATTGCTCCTTCTGCGGTAAAGACAAGAGTACCACTCAGGTACTGGTTGCCGGCATAAATGCTCATATATGTGATTCCTGTATTAAGCAGGCTCAGACTATTGTAGATGAAGAACTGTCAGATCAGTTCAGAAAGTCATTAGCCCGGAATCTCACCCTGCTTCATCCTCCGGAAATCAAAGCATTTTTAGACAAATATGTTATAGGTCAGGAAGAGGCAAAGAAAATTATCAGTGTGGCTGTGTATAACCATTATAAAAGGCTGATCCATCTTTCGAAAAAGGATGACTCAATCGAAATTGAGAAATCAAATATTATCATGGTTGGCCAGACCGGTACCGGTAAAACCTTGTTAGCCCGGACAATCGCCAGAATGCTAAATGTGCCATTCTGCATAGCGGATGCAACGGTTTTAACAGAAGCCGGTTACGTTGGTGAAGATGTTGAAAGTGTTCTGACCCGATTGCTTCAGGCAGCCAATTATGACGTTGCTGCTGCTGAACGTGGAATTGTTTACATTGATGAAATTGATAAAATTGCCAGAAAAGGAGACAATCCGTCAATCACCCGTGATGTTTCCGGAGAAGGAGTGCAGCAGGGATTGCTCAAAATTCTTGAGAATACCATAGTCAATGTTCCGCCCCAGGGTGGCAGGAAACATCCTGAACAAAAAATGATTCCTGTAAATACACAGAATATTCTGTTTATATGTGGAGGTGCATTTGACGGAATTGAAAAAATAATTGCCCGAAGAGTTCAGCGTCAAACAATCGGCTATACTTCGGCTACTGAATCACAGGTTGATATGGAGAATCTGATGCAATACATATCACCGGCTGATTTAAAATCGTACGGACTGATTCCCGAACTTATCGGAAGGCTACCTGTCATCACCCATCTTAATCCATTAGACAGGGATGCCCTTCGAAAGATTCTGACAGAACCAAAAAATGCATTAATTGAACAGTATATCAAGCTTTTTGAAATGGAGGATATTCACCTGGAATTTGATGAGGAAGTGCTTGATTTTATTGTTGATAAAGCTATTGAATTCAAGCTCGGGGCCCGTGGTCTCAGATCAATCTGCGAATCAATTATGCTTGAACAGATGTATAACATCCCGGCAGTTAAAAAGAATAAAGGGTTGAAAATAACTCTTGAATACGCTGTCAGTCAGCTTGACAAATCCAGGATTAAACGGCTGCGGGTTGCTTAATGCCGGTTTATTCGATCTTCATTAATTTTTGAGTCGGGATATAATAGATATACTTTCCTTCCACTATAAATCCGGCCTGCTGAAGTGTAGCGGCATATTCTGAAAGTTGTTTTTCATGTTCTGGCTTTTCAGTTCCGGTTTTATAATCTAGGATGGTAACCCGGTTGTTGGAGAACATGAGCCGGTCGGGTCTGAGTATCCGGCCATCCGTCAAGAGCAGAGGACATTCTGTTTTTACTTCAAACTTTCCGGTAAACCATTCATATTCATTACAGTTGTCAATCAGCCTGATGATTTGTTCGCGGATTGATTGTTCAATCCTGAATTTCTGAAATACTTTTCCGGTATCTGCCCCGGTTATAATTTCTGACATCATCTTGTGAAACTCCAGGCCCTGAAGAGCAGAAGGAGAATCAGCTGACGAAATCAGGTCCTTATTCAATGCAAATGCCAGTCTGCTTCGCCATTCACCTGATATAAAATTATCTTGAGAAAGCGTGTCCTCCCTTTTCACCTGTTCAATCCTTTCATATTTTTCCCTCTTTCCTGAGATAAATTCACTCCAATTTTCGAGTTCTCGGGTTTTATTCTGAAATTCCTGATGCTGAAGTGTCTCTGTAATAAGTGAGCTGATGTTTGTTGCCCGTCCCTGCTCCTTTGAGGAAAAAACATAAAGCCGGGTCTCAGCCCGCGTAAAAGCTACATACAAAAGGTTAATGTTATCAAAAACCGACATGTTAATTTCAGTCTGATACGAATGCTCAAAATAGGATTCCTTCAATTTACTTTCCGTTAAAGCAAAATACGAGTCGTATTCATCAAAAGGTTTTTGGGTTGCCAACACCCGTATGCTGGTTCCTGGCTGCGGTGTCACTGACCATTCCGCAAAAGGAATTATCACAACAGGGAACTGAAGACCCTTTGATTTGTGAATCGTAAGAACCCTGATTGCATCCGATTTATCAGGAATTGACACTTTTATTTTGTTTTCATTCTCCATCCACCATTCCAGGAAGTAGGCTAACCCTTTATTATACTTTGAAGTGAACTCAATCAATGCATCCTGAAACCTGACAACAAAAACATCACTTCTGATATTAAAAATCCGGATAAGGTATTCACCTAAGTCAACCAGTGGAAGAAACTTCAGTATCTGCCATTCCTGCCGAAAGGCTGCCGGAAGCTCGTTCATTAACTCCTTCTGGTCTTTAATCTTTGCATACACCCGATCGTGGCATAAATACTGATTTGTATTTTTAAAATACTGAGTGAGTAGCCCGGCTCTGGCAATTTCATTATCAGGTTCATCAATCAGCTTCATTGCAAAAACCAGTAACTGAACCTGATCAGACTGAGAAGCCAGTAAGGATTCAGCTGAGATAACATTTCGAATCCCCTTCTCAAAAAGTTTAGATGTCACCAGAGCTGCATCGTCCCCTTTTCTGACCAGGATTGCAATATCTCTGTGTGAAAATCCATCTTCTAATGATTGCCGGATACTTTCAATCATTCGTTCAGCCAGAGCCTGTTTTCTAATTTCCAGCGTTGCTTCTTGCTTATCTGTTTTTAGAAGTTTCACTTCAACCAGCCCCCTGTAGTTATCCTTCTTTCCAACCTTCTGTACAATTTTCTCCTTTTGGTAAACCAGCGGTACCATAGATGGTTCACTCGTAAGTAACTCATTATTTAGATTACTGATCTGTGAAAAGAAAAGATTGTTAAACTCAACTATTCCGGGTGAGCTGCGGTAGTTTACCGTTAATTCCTTTTCCACGGTAATTTTTTCAAACTGTTTCAGTTCTTGCCGGATACCGGAGAGCAACAGTTCTGCTTTACCACCACGCCACCTGTAAATACTTTGTTTGGCATCTCCAACAATTAGCACATTTCCTCCGGATGCAAGTGAATTTATTACAAGAGGCTTCAGATTCTTCCATTGAACCTCAGATGTATCCTGAAACTCATCAACCAGGATATGCATATATCTGGATCCGGCTTTTTCAAAAATAAATTCTGTGTCATTAATGGTTAATGATTCACTAACCAACCGGCTGATATCTGAAAGCAGAAGAATCTCTCTTTCATCTCTGTACTGATTTAACTTTTGCTTCAGTTTATCTGTAAGCCCTGCCATGTAAATTAATTTAAGTACAGCATCTGCTGATACATAGGCTTGATTATGCGCACTGAAAAATTGAACTGAATCCTGCAATAAAGAGACCAGCTTCTGTTTTGTCTGTTCAGAGATCTGATCCCGCAGTTTACTTTTAGCATTAAACCAGTTATCACCGGAAACACATGCACGTTTTACACTTTCATTTATATCGTCCTTCGTTAAACTTCCTTTAGCGGCTTTTAAGAACCAGCCTGCCGGGCCACGTCCTTTGTTGTAGAGGTCTGATACTTCTATATTGTTTTTATTCAGGAAATCATGAAACTGAATACTGTGACTATTCAGTGTATTCTTAAAAGAGTGCTGAATTTCTTTTAGCCGTACAATAAACTCTACCGTTATCGCCTTCTTCTCACGATAATAAACTCCATCATAATCCTGGATAATCTCCAGTATTAATTTTTCAATTTCTTTATCTGCTTTCCAGGTTCCCTTGTCATCCATTTTGCCGGATATAAATTCTGTCATCAAGTTTGTAGTTTCCTGATCCTTTCCAATATCTGAAAACAAGCGATGTTTTACATCCCGTATTACTCGTGAATAATCCAGTTCAATTTCACGATTAACCGATATTCCCAGTTCGCGGGCAATTGGCCGGATTAACCGGTTAAAGAAACTATCAATTGTCATTATGGAAAGCTCAGCATAGCTGTGCAGTATTCGTTTCAGTAGCCGGCTGCTTCGTTGCCTGATTTCATTTTCCTCCAACCTAGTAAGTTCTGTCAGTAGACCGGTCATTATCTGCTCGTTTCCGGCAGCTATTGCTGCAAGCGTGTTAATCAACCTTGACTTCATTTCCTCCGTTGCCTTATTGGTGAATGTAATTGCCAGAATATGGTTATCGGAGTCGGGTTGTTTTAATGCAATCTGAAGGTAATATAATACTAGCGTAAGTGTTTTTCCGGAACCAGCCGAAGACCTGAAAATTGTAAGTTGACTCATTATCAGGTTATAAATATCCTCTAATTTTATAAACCATACATCCCACCCATTCATGAATCAGCATGTCCCAGTTAGTGAGGTTCTCACTGTCAGGAATAATCAAGCGGCCGGGAGTCCAGGTAATTCTTCCTGCATAGCTGTCCACCGGAAATGGCACAGCATTAATCCCTGCTTTATGAAAGCATGCCAAAGACCGGGGCATGTGATAGGCAGAAGTAATCAACAAGAGTTCGCCTTTAAAATTCATTTCTCTGAGCATTGAGGAAGTAAATACAGCATTCTCATACGTGTTTCGGGATTTGCTTTCAAGCAGGATATCTTCGGGCTTTACTCCCATATTAACCATTTCCTTCATTAGGACAGGTGCTTCTTTAGATTCTTGTAAAGTCAGAAGGCCGCTTCCGCCTGAAATCAGAATTTTCCGAACTTTTCCTTTAAAATACAGATTCACTACCTGCATCAGCCTTTCTACCGAAGGGCCATATACCGGTCGGTCCGTTTCTGAATTGTAATATCTCATAGCTCCCCCCAGTATAACAGCCACTTCAAAAGTTTTCAGGTTTTCTTCTTTTGTGAACGGAGGCTCCCACACTCCGAAGGCGAGTTGACGGATAAGGGGATTGGAAAAGAAAATTAACATGGCAATACCGGTGATCAGCAACCGCCTTTTCAAGTCAGTCCTCTTAACAAACAACCCGGCCAGCAAAAAAATCAACACCCATGAAAGTGGTGAAAACAGAAACGAGAACAGTTTTGAGAGAATAAAAAACATACCTGGAGGGTATCATTGCAAACATAATCTAATTAGAACCACTTCAACTTACCGTTTTCTCAGTTGCAGTCATTATTTTCGCCTTGCCAACAGGAAAACATTCTGGACAGAGACCACCCATGAAACGCGCTTTGTTGCTATTTGTATTTCTAATTCCACTGATCGCTTCAGCTCAGTTCTATCATGGGATGAGCCAGTCATTCGGAAAAAACAGGGTCCAGTACAATGACTTCCTCTGGAACTTGTACCGATTCCGTAACATGGATATTTATTTTTATCCGGGTGGGCAAGAGTTAGCAGCATTTGTTGGTCAATTTGGTGATGAAGACCTGGAAGACATTGAGCGGATGTTTGATTATAAAATCAGCGGAAGGTTGCAGATTCTGGTTTTTAACCGGCTTAGTGATATGAAGCAGACCAACATCGGCCTGGAGAATGACGAAATGGAGAATGGCAACATCGGTGGAGTTACACGGGTCATCGGGAATAAGGTTTTGATTTATTTTAACGGTGACCATAATGACCTGCGCGGAGCTTTGAGAGCCGGTATTTCAAAAGTACTGATTGAACAATTGATGTATGGCGGAAATCTGAAAGACCGGATTCAGACATCTGTGCTGCTTCATCTGCCGGTATGGTTTTATGAGGGATTAACTGCTTATATTGGATATGGCTGGAATACAAATCTTGACAATCAGATGCGTGACGGAATCCTGAGTAAACGTTATCTGAAGTTTAATAAAATGATTTTTGATAATGAGCTGCTGGCCGGAATCAGTATCTGGCATTATATTTCTGAAACCTATGGAAACACAGCCATTGCCAATCTTTTGTACCTGACACGCATCAACCGAAATATTGAAAGCGGAATCAATTATGTACTTGGCCTTTCATTGAAACAACTTGCTTCTAACTGGTCAGCCTACTATCAGAAACGATACATGGCCGATGAGAAGGGAAGGCAGAATCCGGCAGGCCAGCTTGTCAACCTAAAAATTAAAAAGAAACATTTATTGACCCGAATTGCATTAAGTCCGGATGCAACCACGCTTGCTTATGTGACCAACGATCTTGGTAAATACCGTATTTTTCTCAATGATTTATCAACCGGCAAAAGCAAAAAAATCAAAAAAGGCGGTTTAAAAAGTATTGAACTTGAAAATGATTTTTCATTTCCGCTGATTCAATGGCATCCATCTGGTCGGGCACTTACAATTATTTATGAAAACAAGGGCAGTGTATGGATGGATAACTACTCCATGAGTGAAAAGAAGTTGGAAATAAATAAATTCTTTTATTTCGAAAAGGTAACTTCATTTAATTATAGTGATGACGGTACTGATATTGTTCTTTCCGGAATCCAGAAAGGACAAAGTGACATTTTTGTTTTTAATGTAAGAGCCCGGACTTCTCAGAATATTACAAATGATATATTTGATGATACCGACCCACAATTTATGCCCGGTGGAAAGTTTATTGTGTTTGCATCCAACCGCCCAACCGACTCATTAAAACAATCTCTTTCAGCGGATGCGCTGCCATTAAAACATTACGACTTGTTTCTGTACGATTATTCAATAAGGGATAATATTTTGAAAAGAGTCACGCATACAGAAACTGCTGATGAATTCAAGCCCTTGCCGGTTTCGCCATCATCTTTGGTTTATTTAAGTGACAGAAACGGTATCTTCAATCCCTTTTTTGCCACTATTGACAGCATACTAATGTTTGTTGATACTACGGAACATTACCGTTATATTATTCGTGAACAGCCCTATTCTGATTTAGCAAGAAATGTGGATGCTCATGATTTAAACTTTAAAAAGACACGCTACATTCAAAGCAGACTGATAAACCATCGGCAGGAAGTTTCCATTTTGTATAATCCTTTCAGTGACACTTTGAAAACATCCTTACAACCTACACAAACTCAATTTGCATTGTTAACTCAGCAAATAGCAGTAAAACCACTTACCAATAAGAACCTACCCGTTAAAGAGCCTGCAGCTGTACCGGAAGATACAGAAAAACCCGAAAAGAACAATAAAATTGATATTCATCATTATGTGTTTCAAAGTGAGTTTCAGCAGAAACCCAAACCAACTGACACTACCCGGATAAACGTTGATTCTGCATTTGTTTCACCGCTGTTCGCAACAACCTTACAACAGGCTGACACTGCATTCCGGCTGCCCAAACGAAGAATTTATGATCCGGTATTTTCTGCAGATTATTTTGTTGCTCAGCTTGACAACAGCCTCCTGAATGCAACTTATCAGACCTTTACCGGTGGAGCTGTCTTTTTTGATCCGGGTTTAACTGGGCTCTTTAAAATCGGTATTAATGACCTGATGAATGATTACAGAATCACTGCCGGATTTAAACTTGCCGGAGATCTGAATAGTAATGAGTACCTGCTGACCTTTGAAGACTTGAAGAACAGAATTGACAAGCAATACGTCTTTTACCGGCAGGCAAGGGAATTTACCATTGGTCCTTTTTATCTGAAAGTTCATACACATGAATTAAAATTCAGATTATCCTATCCGCTTAATGAAACCTCTTCCATTCGGGGAACCGCATCTTACCGCAATGACCGGACCGTAGTCAAATCTACTGACATTATCCCGTTGCAAATCAAAAACTACTATGAAAACTGGGGAAGCCTCAAAGGAGAATTTATTTTTGACAACACAATTAAGCGCGGACTAAATTTATATACCGGAACCCGGCTGAAAGTCTTTGCTGAAGGTTTTCGCCAGGTTGACCGCTCAAAAACATTTCTGGGTGTAGTTGGTATTGATGCAAGACATTACATCCGGCTTCACCGCCAGATTATCTGGGCTAACCGGTTTGCAGCAAGTTCTTCATTTGGCGATATGAAATTGATTTACTACCTGGGATCCGTTGATAATTCTTTTGTACCGGTAGATATCTTCAATTATGACATTAACATTGATTATTCACAGAATTATGCTTTCCAGACACTGGCCTCGCCTATGCGGGGATTTCTACAAAACATCAGAAACGGAAACAATTTTGCATTGATTAATTCCGAAATCCGGATTCCGGTATTTCAGTACCTGATTCAGCGGCCGATCAGAAGTGATTTAATCCGGAATTTCCAGATTGTTGGTTTTGGTGATATCGGATCAGCCTGGACAGGCTGGGATCCTTATGGAAAGGATAATTCTCTTAACATTCAAGTTATTTCGGGTAACCCCATTACCATTATTCTTCAAAAACAGATTGAACCACTGGTTGGAGGATTTGGTGCCGGGTTCAGAACCCGGCTGTTGGGATATTTTATGAAATTCGACTGGGCATGGGGATTTGAAGATACAAAAGCCAATGACCGGATCTTTTACTTCTCACTTGGAACAGACTTTTAATTGAGTAAGATATGAAGGCAGAACTATTCAGAAGCAAAGCCTGGAATTTACACCATCAGCTGATTTCCTGGAGAAGACATCTTCATGCTAATCCTGAATTATCGTTTGAAGAATACCATACTGCTGCCTTTGTTGAAAAGACCCTTCAGGAGATTGGAATTAAAACGCAACGAATGGCTGGTACCGGAGTTATTGCCCTGATTGAAAGTAAAATTTCTTCAGACAATACCGTTGCCCTGCGGGCTGATATGGATGCCCTTCCAATAACTGAAGCTAATGAGAGTGACTACCAATCAAAAAACCAAGGAGTAATGCATGCCTGCGGTCATGATGTTCATACTGCCAGCCTGCTGGGTGCTGCCCTGCTGCTGAATGAAACCCGGAATGACTGGAAAGGAAAAGTAAAACTTATTTTTCAGCCTGGAGAAGAAAAACTTCCCGGTGGTGCTTCCTTAATGATCAATGAAGGAGCTTTAAAGAATCCTGAACCCCGGGCAATTTATGGTCAGCACGTAATGCCATTCATTGAAGCCGGTAAAGTAGGATTCCGTAGTGGGATTTACATGGCAAGTACCGATGAACTTTATGTTACCATCAAAGGAAAAGGCGGGCATGGTGCTCTGCCTCATCTTACGGTTGACCCGGTTACCACAGCAGCTCAGTTAATTACTTCATTACAGCAGGTGGTTTCCCGCAATGCCAATCCTATTATTCCAAGTGTCTTATCATTCGGGAAAGTTATTGCTAATGGTGCAACCAATGTTATTCCTGACAGGGTTTACCTGGAAGGTACTTTCAGAACGATGGATGAAACCTGGAGGACACAGGCTCATGAGCGAATTCAAACCATTGCTGACTCTGTATGCCGTGCTGCCGGTACCAGTTGTGAAATTGAGATCCGAAAAGGATACCCCGTTTTAAAAAATAACCCTGTACTTACCGAAAAAGCCCGGCAGGCAGCTGCTTCTTATCTGGGCGAAAATAACATTGAAGAACTAGACCTTTGGATGGCAGCTGAAGATTTTTCTTTTTATTCACATCAACTGCCGGCCTGTTTCTACCGGCTTGGAACCGGGAATAAACAAAAAGGTATTACCTCCTCCGTTCACACCCCTACCTTCGATATTGATGAAGACGCATTAACAACAGGTGCCGGATTGATTGCCTGGATGGCAGTTCATGATTTGCAATCATGATTTGATCTGCTAAGATTGTTTGAAGCAAAGAGTGAGGCATGGCACTTTCTATTCCGTCATCCCACCAGTATTTCCCGCTGATCTACATGCTTGGAATGACAGGCAAAAAGAGATGAATGTCGTTTTTTCAATAATAATGCTGTTCTATGCAAGGCTTTCTACAGTCTGTTAATGCGAACCGATGGGAAAATCTCATACTGAATCGTTAATAAAAAATCCCTGCTCACCGGCAGCACAGCCAGCATTTACTCACTCTTCACCGCTAAGGAAAATGGTTTTTAATTTTTTGTAACTACGCCAGTGTGAAAAAACCAGCCGCATAAATACCTTAGCATTCATAAGCACAATTAAATCATTTTTCTGCCAACGCTCTGACTCTGTTTCAACCGAAAAACTTATCTTAACCGACTGAAATAGAAAATATAATTTGTAGATGATTTTAAAAGAATTGAAACCAAGAAAGGCACTGAACAAAGCCTTTTTAAAAGTAAAACCAAACAGGACTGAAATTGAAGGTTTCAAAACCAATCTCATTACTTTACTCGACAGGACTAATGACACCGAAAGTGAAGAGTTTCATAAGAACCTTGTCATTGACTTTTTAAAGAAAACCTATTACGACCCGAATCACTTTATAAATACCAAAGGTAGAAATGACCTTGTTATTCATAACGGACAAAATGCAAACTCAACAGTTGGCGTAATTCTCGAAGCGAAAAAGCCAACCAACAAATCGGAAATGATTACGACCAAAAAACTGAACGCAAAAGCGTTTCAGGAATTGGTTTTGTATTACCTGCGAGAGAGAATTACACACAACAACCTTGAAGTAAAACATTTGGTGGTAACCAACATATACGAGTGGTTCATTTTTGACGCTACCCTATTTGACAGATTTTTTGCTCAAAGCAAAAACCTTGTAAAACAATTCAACGACTTTGAAGGCGG
>JADLBQ010000010.1 GCA_020847635.1 Bacteroidia bacterium | reverse complement strand
TGAGTTACCAAGCAGTTATTCGTAATGCTAGTAATAATTTAGTAGTAAACCAATCGGTAGGTATGCAAATCAGTATTTTGCAAGGCTCTGCAAGTGGAACGGCTGTTTATGTAGAAACCCAAACTCCTAGCTCTAATGCCAATGGATTAGTTAGCATAGAAATTGGCGCAGGAAATGTGGTAAGCGGCAGTTTTACAGCCATAAATTGGGCAAACGGGCCTTATTTTATAAAAACAGAAACAGACCCTGCAGGTGGAACAACTTACAGTATTACAGGAACAAGCCAATTATTAAGTGTGCCTTATGCTTTGCACGCCAAAACGGCTGAATCGGTTACAGGAACATCATCTAATAATTTCTATTTAGGACAAGATACCCTAGGAGGCATTGTATTTTACATTTACCTTGACCAAAATGGCAACCAACATGGTTTAATAGTATCTAAAACCGAAACAGCTGCGCAATGGCAGAGTGCTGGAACCACAACTGGCGCAACTCGTAGCTGGGATGGCGTGTATAACACGGGATTAATGACCAACAGCCCTGCTAAAACATGGGTAACAAGCCTTGGTGCAGGTTGGTATTTACCATCTATTGACGAACTAAGCATTTTATGGCATAACCGCTTTCATGTTAATAAAGCGTTAAATGCCGCAGGTGCAACTTTATTGTCCAATAATGCCGACTATTGGAGTAGTACGGAGTACGATGCTACCTACGCATTCCACTGCCCCTTCCCCTACGGCCACCCGAGCATCACCAATAAGACCTTTACTTTTAGTGTGCGTGCCGTTCGGGCTTTTTAACTATTTAACTATTTATCAATTAAATACCGCGAAGCGGTCGATTTTTTGCAAAATTATGGCGCTATATTACGATTTACCAGTTTTTAAGGATGTGTATAAGTTCGTGTTGAAGATTTTTGATTACACCAAAGATTTTCCACGGGAGTACAAGCATACCTTGGGGCAAGATATGAAAAGAGATAGCATACAACTGGTAAGGAGCATATACAGGGCCAATAAAGCAAAAGATAAAAGAGTGTATCTTGAAGCATTTTTGGATGATTTTGAGTTGTTGAAATTTGAGATACGCCTTTGTGTAGATATGAAGATATTGCCTATTAAAAAACAGGCAGAGTTAAGCCAATTAATGGATAGTATCGGAAAACAAATTGTAGGGTGGCGAAATGCCAATCCTTCATAGCCAGAACTTTTACTGCCAAGGTGGTAAAGGGTGAGCATGGTTTGTTGAAAAAGGGCAACTCGGCTCTGCCAAAAGCAGAGCAAAATTGTATGCCTTGCCATTCGGCAAAAGCATCAAAACTGGGTTGCAAATGCCAACTATTGGAGTAGTACGGAGTACAATGCAACAAACGCATTCAACTGCAACTTC
The DNA here is from genome assembly GCA_020847635.1 of Bacteroidia bacterium. GTDB lineage: Bacteria > Bacteroidota > Bacteroidia > AKYH767-A > OLB10 > CAADHD01. The sequence goes on along the minus strand of JADLBQ010000010.1, from coordinate 20,895 downwards.
AACAACGGCAACACGAACAACAACAATAAGACAAATACTTATAGTGTACGTGCCGTTCGGGGTTCTTCAACAAAACATTTTATTAACACTGTCGGGCAATTTGTCCGGCAGTGTTTTTCAAAAAAAACGAAAGATGCAATTATCACTTTTCGATATACCAAAACCAAAAGTTGAACTTGAAGAATTGTTCAATGCTTATTTCGAGTGTCGCAAAAACAAGCGAAACACCGCTAATGCGTTGGTTTTTGAAATTGATTATGAGAACAATTTGGTGCAACTATGTAAGGATATTAACGATGGTACTTATCAAATAGGCAGGTCGATAGCTTTTATAGTGGACAAACCTGTTAAGCGTGAAATTTTTGCAGCCGATTTTAGAGACAGGGTGGTACATCACCTTGTAATTGGCAAACTCAACCATTTGTTTGAGAAACAATTTATTTACGATAGTTACAGTTGCAGAACAGGAAAAGGAACGCATTTTGGTATAGGGCGGATTGATAAATTCATTCGGCAATGTTCCAAAAACTACACAAAAGATTGCTATGTACTAAAGCTCGACTTGCAGGGCTTTTTTATGAGCATCAATAAAAACATACTTTATACAAAACTCGAAAACTTTATCAAAGCTAAATATCATGCACCCAACAAAGACTTGATAATAAAACTTTGCATGCAACTAATTTTCAACGACCCCACAAAAAATTGCATTATTAAAGGAAACAAAACAGATTGGAACGATTTGCCCCAAGCGAAAAGCCTTTTTTACAGCAACCCAAACTGTGGCTTACCCATAGGTAACCTTACCAGTCAGGTATTTGCTAATTTTTACATGGATATCTTTGACCATTTCATAAAACACGAATTAAGAATAAGATATTACGGCAGATACGTGGATGATTTTGTGATTGTGCATGAGAGCAAAGAGTATTTGAAGAAACTTATCTCTAAATTGTCGCAATATCTGCAAACAGAATTACAAGTTACAATTCACCCAAAGAAAATTTATTTGCAACATTACAGTAAAGGCGTAAAGTTTTTGGGAACTGTAATACTTCCAAATCGAATTTATATTGCCAACCGAACCAAAGGAAATTTTTACAATGCCATAGAAGCCCAAAACAAAATAACTAGAGACCAAAAGCCATCAAAAGAAGAACAACAAGCCTTTCAAAGTAGCATGAACTCGTATTTAGGTATAATGAAACATTACAAAACGTACAAACTACGAAAAGAAATGATTTTTAAAAATCTAAGTGGTTGGTGGTGGAATTATGTATATTTAAGTGGCGGAATAGCTAAATTTAAAATGAAAACAAAGACGATATGACAATAACCACCGAAATGCTAACAGCACCTACCCAAAAGTGGCGGTTCAGTGGTTAAATCAAGCTGTATGCTTCTATCAAAATTCCTGCTTGGTTGACAGTGAAGTGCTTCAAAATCGCCACCTTCGGGTAACTGCAAACCGTTATGTGCAACCCTGTGACGACCGACAATACTAACATAGGACAGACAGAAAACGAAATGACAGCCAACGCTTCTGCAAAATAAAAAGAGAAGCAACGCCACCCTCAAAGCCAGCGCAAGTTGCTTCACATTTGCTTTTGCCCAACCGCACACACAGACTAATAAAAATTATAGTTTGACAAATATTACTAAATTTGCAACATTGTTGCATTAACAAATTTTGAAGAAACCCCACTACATACAATTTAAAGCGTTATTGCTGTTACTAGTTTACTTGTTCAGTAACAGTCCTTCAATTCTATTTCACCATCACAAATTAGACATTGCCTCTTACGAAAAGGCAACTCCTTGCGAAAAAACAATTTACTATTCCGACAAAGACAGCGATTGTAATCATAAGACACACATTTCTAAAGCTCCTGAGAAATGTTCTTTATGTGATAATCATACTGTTTCTCCTCATTCACCGCAAACATTTTTTACCTGCTTTTTCAATAAAGTAGGCAGTGCATTTTATTCTGACAAGGTTAAGAATTACTTTTACTCAACACCCTCTACTTTCTCAAATAGAGGCCCTCCTTCGGTTTCATCTCTTACCGTTTAATTTTTGTACAGGACAATTTACTTGCCCTGTATTCTCATTTATTCAATTTTAATAAACAAGCAAGATGAAACAAAAAATCATTTATACAATAGTTGCATTCGTTTTCGCAACTCAAACAATCGTTGCTCAAAATAAAATTTCGGGCAACGTAAAAGACGAAATAACAAAGGAAAATTTAACAGGTGTTACAATCTATATAAGCGACCTGAAAAACGGTACAACTACTGACATTCAAGGAAACTACAAAATGGAGAATATCAAAACGGGCTCTTACCTCTTTGAAATAAGCTTTGTTGGTTATAAAAAAAGAGTTGAAAGAATTTATATTGAGAATGACACTGTTGTAGACTTTTACTTAAGTCAATCGGTATCAGAATTAAGCGAAGTTGTTGTTACTGCCGTTACTCGTTCAACTGAATTAAAATTAAGTCCTATTATCATTAAACCTGTTGATGCGGGTATTCTCAATCAAAATAGTTCCACAAATTTAATTGATGCTTTAAAAAATATCCCGGGAGTTAATCAAATCACAACCGGTGCGGGAATTTCAAAACCAACAATCAGAGGATTGGGTTACAATAGAGTTATATCACTTTACAATGGCATTCGTCAGGAAGAACAGCAATGGGGAGATGAACACGGAATTGAAATTGATGAATATTCCATTGACAGAATTGAAATCGTAAAAGGGCCCGGAAGTCTGATGTATGGTTCGGATGGAATTGCAGGTGTTTTGAATTTTATTTCTCCTAAAGCACCACCAGTCAGGCAAATTAAAACGCTGCTTATTTCAAATTATCAAAGTAATAACAATATAATTGGTTATTCGCTTTCCAATGCCGGAAACAAAAACGGCATTCAATGGCTTGGTAGGTTCAGTAACAAATTTGCAGGAAATTATCAAAACAAATATGATGGGAAAGTTTACAATTCAGGGTTTCAGGAAATTGATGGTAGTTTAATTTTAGGTATAACTAAAAAATGGGGCTATTCACATTTAAACTTTAGTTCATTTAATGCAACCCTAAATATAGTTGAAGGGGCCAGAGACAGTTTGGGAAATTTCATTTTTGCAGCACCAGACGGAAACGGCTCAACAACTGAATTGTCAGCAACGGCAAGTGATTTGAGCGGATATAAAATAGGCTTCCCACATCAAGAAGTAAATCATTTGAGAATGTTAACGAATAATTATTTCATTCTTAAAAAGGGAACAATAAATTTAGATTTGGGATACCAAAATAATAAACGAAAAGAATTTGGAGATGTTTTAAATCCTAATGAACCCGATTTGTTTTTTGACTTAAATACTTTCAATTACAATCTGCGGTACAATTTTGTAGAAATGAAAGCCTGGGAAACTTCTGTTGGTGTAAGTGGTATGCAGCAAAGTAATGCTAATAAAGGTATTGAGTTTTTGATACCTGAATATAACCTGTTTGATATTGGTGGTTTTGTGTTTACACAAAAATCATTTAACAAACTCACACTGGCTGGTGGCTTGCGTTTTGATAAGAGAAACATAAGCACAAAGCAATTAATTTTAGACAGCTTAGAAACTCCAGTTAGTGCCGAGGACAGCACAACCAATGTGAAATTTAATTCTTTTACCAAAAATTACAACAGCTATTCAGGAAGTATTGGACTGTCTTATCAAATTGATAGAAAATCCACCATTAAATTTAATTTGTCAAGAGGTTTCAGAGCACCAAACATTGCCGAGATTTCTTCAAATGGTAAGCACGAAGGAACATTAAGGTATGAATATGGTAGTGCTGATTTAAAAGCTGAAGTAAGTCATCAAATAGACCTTGCCTACTTCTTAAACTCGGACCACATTACGTTTGAATTAACACCATATGCAAACTTTATATCAAACTATATTTTTTCCGAAAAACTGTCAAGTGTACTTGGTGGAGACTCAATACCCGACCCATCAGACCCAACACCAGCTTACAAGTTTACCCAAGGTAATGCAACATTAATCGGTGGGGAAATTTATATAGATGTCCATCCTCATCCATTTGATTGGATGCATATTGAAAATTCATTTTCTTATGTTCGGGCAACACAAAGTAATCAACCCGACAGCACAATGTATCTACCTTTTATTCCTGCACCCCGATACAGAGGAGAATTGAAAGCACAGTTGAAAAAAGTGGGTAAAAACTTGACCAATGCTTTCATTAAGTTTGGTGTTGATTATTATTTTCAACAAGACAAATATTTTCAAGCATACGGCACCGAAACAGGGACACCTGCATACACCCTTTTAAGTGTAGGAGTTGGAACAAACGTAAAAGCATTCAACCGACCTAACTTTATGAGTATTTACCTAAGTGCAGAAAATTTGGCTGACACTGCTTATCAAAGCCACCTTAGCAGACTGAAATATGCACCACAAAATCCAATTACAGGCAGAAAAGGAGTATATAATATGGGCAGAAACATAAGTCTGAAATTGATATTTAATTTATAGACAGACAAAAGTAAAATGTGCCGTTGCATGTGGTGACACATTTATTTTTTTGCAATCACACAAAGCCAAATAAAAAAAGCAAAAGAGCCACCAAGCTATCGCACCAAGACACCGGATAATCCGCCAAGACAAGACAAAAAGGGCGGCACATAACAGCGATAGCTGTTGCACAACTCTCTAAAATAAGAAAATAACAGCAAAAACCGCTTCATTAGAAGCGTTTTAAGCACACTTGGTTTTTTTAAGTCGTGTGCTTTCATGATTATTTTACTCATAACGCCAGCTTAGATCGTATTTTTCATTACTCTTCCACACAGTCCTGTGCACAACCAAAAAAATAATGCACAAAATTTCTCAGCACACCTTAATGGTTACGATTTTATTATTATTACCTTAGCAACTTAAATGTTTTGTCCTTAACTTAAAATAGCACCATCATGAAAACCACTCTTGCTGTATGTATATTTTTATTATTACGTAACTACTTTTCATTTTCACAACCATATACGGTTGGTCTCAATCCTAATCCGAGAATTATTCAGGACGATTTTCTTGGATTCAATGGGCGGGTGTTTTATTTTAAAAGTAAATGAAAAAATATTTATTCATATTACTTTTTACTTTTTGCAGTAATAACTTTGCGCTGTCCCAGTACAAAAATAGTATTTGGGTTTTTGGCGATAGCTCATTAATTGATTTTTCCGACACTTCAAATATTTTAACCGGGTACAGCGCCATAAATTCAAGAGGAAGTTGCAGCAGTATTTGCGATACAAACGGAACGCTTCTCTTCTATACCGGGTATGACGATGATGTTTATTCAATAGGGGGGCCTCCTTTCAATGGTGGAGAAATCTGGAACAATCAGCATCAAACCATGCAGTATGGCGACTCACTGGTAATGGGTTTATGGTATCATGAAGTAGTAATTATTCCAGACCCTGGAAACTCAAACAGATTTTATGTTTTTTGCATTGGTGTTACTGGTAATTTCGGACTCTATTATTCTGTTGTGGATATAACCGCAAACGGTGGCCTTGGCGCAGTAATTCAAAAAAACATACCGTTACAAAGCTTTGAAATGTCTGATTGCTTAACAGCGGTTAGGCATGGAAATGGAAGAGACTGGTGGATAGTATTCAGGGAATACTATCCGAGCACGAATGCCTATACCAGTAATTTTTATACTTATTTAATTACTCCGGCAGGTATCATTAATTTTACATTACAATCTGTCGGCACTCCCCATCGTACAGGTTTAACAAAGATTGAATTTAACCCGGAAGGAAATGAGTTTATTACAGTTGATGCTGAAGGTTTAATTGAGTTGTATGACTTTGACCGGTGCACAGGAGTAATCAGCAATCCTGTAACCATTGAACTTAATTCAACTGCCCCTCCATATCCTTATTACGATGGAAGCGCCTTTTCCCCGAATGGCCAGATATTGTACGTATCAGCAGAGCCTTTTGAGAGCTACCTTTTCCAGTATGATTTAAATGCCCCTAACATAGGAGCATCAAAAGACACATTATGGACCACCACATTTCCCTTATATACAGCAGGGTTTTTAAAGCTTGCGCCTGACAGTAAAATTTACTTTAGCTGCCAGTATTATAACGGATTCCAGTTTCCTTATCCATATCCTGATACGGTTTATAATATGTATAACATGAATTTAAGTGTTATTAATTCACCGGATAGCTTAGGTGTTGCGTGTGACTTTCAGCCCTTCTCATTTTATCTTGGAGGAAAACGCACTTACTATGGATTGCCAAACAACCCCGATTATGAAATGGGAGCGTGGGTGGGAAGCCCGTGCGATACGTTAACAGGAATATCGAATATCGAACAAGGAATAACGAATGCAGAAATGTTTGTTTTCTATCATCCCGGCTGGCAAACAGCTTTTATAAATGCCCAAAATGTAAAAGGAAAAAATTGTTTACTTCAAATTTTTAATATGACTGGCAAGGTAATTTTCAGTGCAACAAAAAGCATTCAGCCACCTTATTTTACAATGGATATAAATTGTGAAGCTTTTGCAAAAGGGATGTATGTTGTAAATTTGAAAACAGAAAAGGAAACATTAACTAAAAATTTTATCAAGTATTAATCTATTTTCATTCGGGCATTAACCGGGTTGTTAATGTTCGGTCAAGCCTCTTTATGTCAATCAGTTGACGGTGAAACCATCCCGGTTTTATCCACAGCTTAAAGACTAACCCGCCTCATTGTTTAGAATAATTCAAAAGTATAAATTTGCAAGGCAATGATTAAACAGCATATTAATAACGGATTGACATTCTCCCTCCGGCAAACCGGCAGGATAAAGGAGAACCTGGCACTTTTTACCAAAGACAACAAAAACAACATTTCATTGACTTTTTATTATTCGGGATTTGACTGTTCGGCTGGCTTAAGTAACCGGCCGGCCGGCTACCAAATAAAATTTCATTTTCAGGCTCAATACCTCGACAATTATTTTTCTCATAGCTCCAGCAGCTACGATCAGCAATTCAGTGATGAGGAAACTCAACAAGGTCTTTGCTGCAACAAACAACTGATTTTGCATGAAATTATAAATAACAAAATGCATGGAGCGTACCGGCAAATGTTTTTAGAAAGCAAAGCACTTGCTCTGTTGCTTTGTTTTCAGGCATGCCGAAACAAATCGCAAAGTGAGTGCAGTGCTTGTAAGTTTTTAGTAAAGCCAGTTGATAAAGAAAAAGTGTATAAAGCCAGAGAACTGATTTTAAGCCGGCTGAATAACCCTTTAACCATTCCGGAACTTTCCCTTGAAGTCGGGATCAATCAATGTTATCTTAAAAAAGGATTCAAAGAGATTTTTGGTACTACGGTGTATGACTTTGTTCAGCAGCAGCGTATGTTGAAAGCAAAATTATTGCTTACAACAACTTCATTTTCTGTTGCCCGGATTGCTGACGAAATCGGTTTTTCAAGCATGAGTAATTTTAGCTCAGCATTTAAAAAATATACCGGCATTTTCCCGAGTGAGCTCCGGAAAGCCGTTGCCTGACAACTTCTTTTTTTCCGTTTTCAGTTACAGAATTTCCATTTTGAAGAATAGCAGGCACATGAGGTTTTGGCACATTTGCCGCAGTTTCTTTTAGTGAGGTAGAAGAGACTGCTGATTGGTTTAACAGAATGACCAATCAGCATGTAAAAAAGAAAGGGATGCCTTGCCGGGCAAGCCCCACCCGATTAACAGCGAGTGCTGAACAATTAAAAACTCCGGGTAAGCAAACAGGCAATTACCTCCGTTAAATCTCAGTGAAAAATGAAAAAGTTAATTACACTTTCCATTTGCTGCTTTGGTTTATGCAGCACAGTTACTTTTGCCCAGACGGGGATCATCAAAGGAACCATAAAAACATCGGATGGAGTACCGGCCGAGTTTGTTAACCTAGGAATTAAAGGGACAACTCAAGGAACAACTGCTAATAAAAAAGGTGAATATGAAATCAAACGGGTAAGCCCGGGTAAATATGTGCTGGTTGCATCGTTTGTAGGGCTGGAAACCAAAGAAGTCAGCGCTGAGGTAAAGGCTGATGAAACAACTATTATTCCTGAAATTATTTTAAAGGAAACAGCTAACCAACTGAAAGAAGTTGTTGTTACAGCCCAGGCATTCCGGCAGCGGGATGCAAGCGAATATGTTTCAAAAGTTCCGTTAAAGAGCATAGAAAACTCGCAAGTTTATTCCGTTGTGGATCGTGAAGTACTGAAACTTCAGCAGGTCACCAACATGGAAGATGCAATGAAAAATGCAACTGGAGTTTCTGTTGTTTTCCCGGCAACCGGCAGGGCAACCGATGGGGGAACCTATTATACTCTCAGGGGGTTTACAACCAATGCCAGCCTGATCAATGGGGTGGCAGGCTCAGTTTATAATAACCCTGATGCCAGCAACATAGAACGGATAGAAGTAATTAAAGGGCCGTCCTCAACCTTATTTGGTAGTTCACTTACAAGTTTTGGAGGTGCAATCAATATGATTACTAAACAGCCTTACGATTCGTTGGGCGGCAATGTAACTTTCTCAACAGGCAGTTGGGGGCTTTATAGATTAGCTGCTGATTTCAATACACCTTTAAATAAAGAAAAAACCGTGTTGTTCCGGATCAATACTGCCTATCATTACCAAAACAGTTTCCAGGACTATGGTTTTACAAAACGAGTCTCAGCTGCACCTTCTCTTTCATTTAAGGTAAGCAATAAGCTTTCATTTTTAATTGAAACAAACTTTTCAAATATCAAGGCAACATTACCGTGCTGGTATTATGCCGACAGTACCACAACAGGTGTGTTGTATGCCAACCAGTTAAAAATTGATGACAAGAAATATTATTTTGGTAATGATCTTTATCCTGCGACAGGAACAGCAAACGGAATGGCTCAGATGAATTACAGGTTTTCAGAAAAATGGAGGTCACAAACTGTATTTTCTTCTTCGTATAATTCTTCAAAAGGGCCGCTTCCTTACCTGTGGTTTATTTCTGATACCAGCCTTACACGGAATTTGCAGGTACTGGAAGGAAGTAATGTTCAAACCAATATTCAGCAGAATTTTATTAGCGAGTTTCATACAGGAATCTTCCGGCATCGTTTCTTAGCAGGTGCCGATTTTTACCAAAATGCATTAAACTCCTGGTATAAATGGTATGGTTCGATGTTAGATACAGTTTATACCAATCATCCCAATCCGAATTATTTAAGTTATAACCTGGATTTGCTCAACCAATCTCCATATGTATTCTTTTTCGGAGACTGGACCGGCATCCAAAACCTGAAACGGGCCGGAGCGTATGTATCGGATGTAATTAACTTCTCGGCAAACCTGATTCTGAATGTTGGTTTGCGATACGATTACTATATCAGCAGCGGATATTACAATGCAAATGCCGACACCTCCATTGGTGCATTTAAGCAGGGAGGGTTTAGCCCGAAAGCGGGTTTGCTTTATCAGCTTTGGGGTGATGAACTGGCCTTATTTGCCAATTATCAAAACAGTTTTCAGAATGTAAACGGAAAGGATTTTAACGGTAAGGTGTTTGTTCCGCAACAGGCCAACCAGTTAGAGGGAGGATTTAAGTTTGATGTATGGAAAGGTAAAATATCAGGTACATTCAGTTATTATGATATTTCGGTTACCAACAGTGTCAGAAGTGATCCGGAGCATTTGAATTTCAGCAAGCAGGATGGCACCCAGCGAAGCAAGGGAATTGAAGCCGAGGTAAATGTCAGTGCATTCAAAGGAGTGTATATCAATCTTGGGTACGGATATAATGATAACAAGTTTGTAAAAGCCGATGACGATGTAGCTGGCAGACGGCCAGTCAGTGCAGGACCTGCTCAACTGGCACATGCCTGGGTTAGTTACAAAGCCGAAAACGGGAAAATGAAGGGACTGGGTATAGGTGTTGGAGGTAATTATGCAGGTGAGAAGTTTACCAATAATGATACATATTCCGGAGTTTTCTATATTCCTTCATACACGGTTCTGAATGCAAGCTTGTACTATGAGCAACCAAAATGCTACCTGGCTCTTAATGTAAATAATCTCACTAATCAGCGGTATTGGGTCGGATGGAATAATTTAGCATTACAGCAACCTACTGAGATTATTGCAAGTGTGACTTGGAAGTTCTGAACGAAATAGTTGATGCTTCTGACGGATGTTTTAATATTAACCGGAAGAGAAAATTTGTTTAAATAAAAAGAGTTGATGTGTTGAAAAGTTTGATTAATAAAATTCATTTGTGGCTTGGACTGGGAGTTGGCATCATTGTTTTTATTCTGGCCATCACCGGATGCATCTATACGTTTCAGACCGAAATCCAGGATCTGACCCAGCCCTATCGTTTTGTAGAAGCTCAGAACAAACCGCTAATTCCGCCTTCCCGGATCAGGGAAATTGCAAAAAAAGAAGTACCCGGCAAATTAATTCACAGTGTGTTATATACTGAAAAAACACGGGCTGCCCTTGTAACTTTCTACCAGTTTGAACCTGAGTATTACTACCAGGTTTTTATCAATCAATATACAGGTGAAGTACTGAAAGTGAAAAATATGGATGAAGATTTTTTTCGCTTTGTTCTCAATGGCCATTTTTACTTGTGGCTTCCGCGTCAGACCGGGCAGGCTGTTGTAGCCACTTCAACCCTGTTGTTTATTCTGATTCTCATTACCGGGACAATCTTGTGGATTCCACGAAGCAAAGCCGCACTTAAACAGAGTTTCAAAATAAAATTCAGTACCAAATGGCAAAGGACAAATTATGACCTGCATAATGTTCTTGGATTTTATGTTTCATGGGTATCGGTAATTTTTGCAGTCACCGGTTTAGTATGGGGTTTTGAATGGTTTGCTAAATCTTATTACTACACCCTGTCGGGCGGAAAACAATACGTTCCTTACTACGAATCGCATAGTGACACTACCCAAGCAGTGATTCAGCAAGGTATTCCCGGAATTGATTATTTATGGGAAAAGGCAATGGCTGAGAATCCGGGTAAACAAGCCTTTGAAGTTCATTATCCTGAAACGAAAAATGCAGCTATTATTGTAAGTACCAATGCAGATGCTTCAACCTATTGGCAGGCTGACCATCGTTATTATGACCAGTACACCTTACAGGAAATGGAAGTTAAACATCAGTTTGGGAGATTTAACAACCAACTTTCGACTGCCGATAACCTGATACGAATGAACTACGACATTCACACCGGTGCAATCTTTGGTTTGACAGGTAAGATACTGGCATTCTTTATGTCACTCATCATTGCCAGTTTACCCATAACAGGATTTTTGATCTGGTATGGCCGAAACTATAAAAAGGATAAAATAAGTAAGCAAAAGAGAAATCTTATCACTGCGGTCAGTGCCTGAGCTAATCCCGTTGTCTTTCTGACCAGGATTTTTTTCAATTCTTCCGTTCTGCCAGGCAGTCAATAAAATCCAAGACTTACCTTATGTTACCGTTAAGAAGGGCCAGGATTGAGTTGAACTAGCCATGACTTATTAAATTGAATCAGAACACATTTTATTTACATTTGTGATTGGTAGGTTGTGAGTCCATCGGATCAGCCATTTTATCCATCACAGGTTGTTTGCAGACCGTGTAACTGACAATGAAACAGATATGATGACAATTGAAATTGGTGAGACGAATGACAAGAGATAACCTTCAGCCAGGTAATAAAAATCTGCCGAGAAAGTTGCTTTTAAAAGATGAGGATACTGCTCTGCCTGGTTCAATTTTTAAACTTCATAAAAACAGTTCTGATTCAGCAACCGCAACCGGAATGTAAAGGGCATACCTGATAGAGTATGAAAATACTGAAATAAAGTACACCCAAAAACCAATTTTAAGCAACGGGCAAACCATGAAAAAATCAACCATAATCAACATCAGGTCATTACTGGTAACAGATGCATCCAAACCCTTAAGAGGCAAAGAGCTGGATAAGGCCCAATGGATTCACGATGCCTGGCTCAGCACAGAAGAAGGTATAATTTCAGATTTCGGCAGCATGAAAGAATTCAGTCCGTCCGGTGATGAGTCCATCACTGATGCCGATGGCAGACTGGTACTTCCCTGTTGGTGCGACTCACATACCCATTTGATATTTGCAGCCTGGCGAGAACAGGAGTTCGAAGACCGGATTCACGGGCTTACCTATGAAGAGATTGCCCAGCGGGGAGGCGGAATTCTGAATTCGGCTGAAAGACTTCGAAAGGCAACGGAGGGTGAACTTTATGAATCGGCAGCCCTGCGATTGAATGAAATGATCAGGCTGGGAACCGGTGCAGTTGAGATTAAGAGCGGATATGGATTAACATTGGAAAGTGAACTGAAGATGCTTCGGATAATCCGTAAGATTAAGGAAACATTCCCGATACCGGTAAAGGCAACATTTCTGGGAGCACACGCTGTTCCGGCTGAGTTTAAAAACAACAAACCGGGATATTTAAAACTGATTAAAGAGCAAATGATTCCGGCAGTAGCAGCTGAGGGGCTGGCTGATTTTTGTGATGTCTTTTGTGAACGGGGCTATTTCACCAAAGATGAAACTCTTGAAATCCTCATCCATGCAGCTGATTATGGAATGGTTCCTAAGGTTCATGCCAACCAGCTTAGCCACTCCGGAGGTATTGAAGCCGGTACTTCCTGCAATGCCATTAGTGTTGACCACCTTGAGTTTACGAGTGACCGGGATCTGCAGCTTTTAGCTGAAAGCGAAACCATTGCTACCTTGTTGCCTGCAGCTGCCTTTTTTCTAAATCTTCAGATGCCTGCAGCCCGTAAATTAATTGAACACAATGCAGTGATAGCAGCTGCTACAGATTTTAATCCCGGAAGTTCACCTACCGGGAACATGAACTTGGTGGTTTCTATGCTCTGTGTAAAAGCCGGGATGACACCTTCAGAGGCGATTCATGCTGCAACCCTCAATGGAGCCTTTGCTATGAATGTTCAAACAGACTGTGGTAGCCTGGCAAAAGGAAAAAGAGCAAATTTTATTCTGACCCAACCCATGGAATCTGCTGCTTTTATTCCATATTCGCTCGGTAGAAATCCGGCCGGATCGGTGTTTATAAATGGCCAACCGTATTAAAATAATATGCAACTGAAACTTTATTCCCGTCATCAGATTGACAGGCTGATCAAACACCGTGAAAATGAAATCCGGCTGGGTGAGAAAGTAGAGGCAGCTGAAGGCAGAACATTGGAAGAAGCACTTGAGAAATCAACTGCCCGATTTGTGATTTTCGGATTACCTGAAGATATCGGAGTAAGAGCCAACTTTGGAAGAGGGGGTGCTTACAGCGCATGGCAACCGGCATTGTCAACCATATTGAATCTGCAATCAAACGAGGCATTAACCGGTGAGCAGATTCAGGTGCTGGGTAATATTGATTTTAGTGATGAGATGGATGAAGTGAAAGATTTTAATTTCCAGGATGAAAATGATTTAAAGAAAGCCAGGGAAATTGTAAGCCGGATTGACGAGTTTGTTTACCCGGTTATCAAAACAATCATTGCATCAGGCAAAGATCTGATCATTATTGGCGGAGGACATAATAACAGCTATCCTGTTATCCGCGGAACAGCAGAAGGATTAAAACAAGCAGGAAAAATTTCAGACAAAGGAATTCATTCCATCAACCTGGATGCTCACAGTGACCTGAGGCCTCTTGAAGGCAGGCACAGCGGAAACGGATTTAGTTATGCCATTAATGACGGATACTTAAAACGGTATGCAGTGGTCGGGTTACAGGAAATTTTTAATCCGGGATTTGTATTTCAAAAACTGGAAAAGCATCATGATAAAATTCGTGTTTTTACTTTTGATGACATTTATATCCATTGCCGGTTTGGTTTTGATGAAGCAGTAAAACGAGCCATCGGATTTCTAAAAGATTCTTATACAGGAATTGAGATTGATATGGATACCATTCAGAATATTCCTTCCAGTGCCAAGACATCCTGTGGAGTCAGTACCATTGAAGCCAGGCGGTATATCAACCAGGTTGCATCTGCCTGCAGGGCTGTTTATCTGCATATTGCCGAAGCAGCACCTGTTTTATCACATATCAAAACCGATTTAAAAACCGGTAAGCTGATTGCCTATCTTGTAACCGATTATATTAAAGCCAGAGTTCAATATGAAACAACTCATTGAATGTGTTCCGAATTTCAGTGAAGGACGGGATTTAAATATCATCCGTCAAATTACCAGTGCAATAGAAAGTGTTGAAGGAGTACAACTTCTCAATGTTGATCCCGGTAAAGCAACCAACCGTACAGTGGTAACCTTTGTCGGAACCCCTGAGGCTGTAGTTGAAGCTGCATTCTGCGGAATCAGCAAAGCAGCTGAATTGATTGATATGAGCAGACATCACGGTGAGCATCCCCGTATGGGAGCTACTGATGTGTGCCCGTTTATTCCTGTTGCCAATATTTCAATGGAAGAAACCGCTGCATGGTCGATAAAACTGGCTGAGCGGGTTGGCAATGAACTTAGCATCCCGGTTTACCTTTATGAAGCTGCACAACCGGATAAAGACAGGAATAACTTATCGGTTATCCGGGCCGGTGAATACGAAGGATTTTTCAAAAAAATAAAACTGCCGTTTTGGAAACCGGACTTTGGCCCGTCAGACCTCCCTGCCAGGCATGGTGCTACGGTTATCGGTGCTAGGGATTTTCTCATTGCCTATAATGTTAATCTGAATACCAAATCAGTAAAGCGGGCAAACTCTGTGGCATTTGACATCCGTGAAGCCGGCCGGGTAAAAATAGATCCGCAAACGGGTAAGCGGATGAAAGACAAAGACGGGAATGACATCCGGATTCCCGGAAAGTTAAAAGGAGTAAAAGCAATTGGCTGGTATATTGAAGAGTATGGAATTGCCCAGGTTTCGATCAACATTACCCGTTTTCGAGAAACACCAATTCACCTAGTCTTTGAAGCATGTGTGACCAGTGCTTATGAAAGAGGATACCGGGTAACCGGCTCTGAGCTGGTCGGGTTGATTCCGCTGTCTGCTATGCTGGAAGCAGGAAAATACTTTCTGAATAAGCAACGACTCTCATCCGGAGTAAGTGAAAAAGAGCTGGTTCATATTGCAGTTAAATCAATGGGATTGGATGAACTTGCTCCTTTTGATCCGCAGAAACGGATTATTGAATACCTGCTGGCTGATAAAAATAGTTCACCCCTGGCTAATAAAACCTTATCGGATTTTGCTGATGAAACAGCAAGTGACTCACCGGCACCCGGTGGCGGAAGTGTTTCAGCATATGCAGGAGCATTAGGAGTTTCGCTGGCAGTCATGGTTGCCAATCTTTCAGCATCCAAAACCGGCTGGGAAAAGAGATGGATGGAGTTCTCAGAACTGGCTGAAGAAGGGCAGTTCATGAAAAAGGAGTTGCTCCGTTTTGTAGATGAAGACACCCGTTCTTTTAATCGAATCATGGAAGCTTTCAAACTTCCAAAAGCAACAGATGCAGAAAAGCAAATCAGAAACCAGGCCATTCAGCAGGCCACATGGTACGCTATCCAGGTACCGTTTCAGGTGATGGAAGCAGCATTAAAATCAATGAAACTGATGAGGGTAATGGCTGAAAAAGGGAATCCTAATTCTGTGAGTGATGCTGGCGTAGCTGCCTTATGTGCCAGGGCTGCTGTGATGGGAGCCCATCTGAATGTACGAATCAATGCTGCAGCATTTGAAGATAAAAAGCAGGTGAACGATATTCTTCTGAAAGCAGCTGAACTGGAATCCAAAGCCATTCAGGCAGAAAAGGAAATCCTTGAAATCGTAAACCGTCTGATTATCACAGAATGATTTCATCCGGATTTACCCACCTTTGCAAGATGAATTTCCAAAACAGGATTGCAGCTACCGGTCTTTTCCTGATCCTGGTCTTGAGTAGCCAGACTGTTTTTGCGCAACAGATTCTGGAACAGGATGAACTCAGACTCAAACCTGTTTATAAATCACTGGCAGAAGCACTGGCAAAACCGGATTCGGTTTACCGGTTATCGCTTAAAGGAAAAAAACTGAAAACCTTCCCCACTGAAGTCTTTCAATTTAAAAATCTGAATTCACTTGACCTGAGCAGGAATAAACTAAAGGAAATTCCTGACAGCCTTGATCAATTTACATCACTGGTTGAACTGAACTTGGGTTACAATCAACTGACTTCCTTACCGGAGTCGGTCGGAAGCATTAAGAACCTGGCTGTTCTGAAGCTGTACCGGAATAAGATTACCTATTTACCTGCTGAAATGGGAAAGCTTATATACCTGGAAGAACTTGAGCTCTGGGATAATGAGATTGATGTTTTTCCCGAAGAAATGCACAACTGTAAATTACTGAAAAAAATTGACCTGAGAGGTATCCTGATGAGTGATGAAAAGCAGCATGCCATTCAGGCCCTTTTTCCTAATGCCAGGATTAATTTCTCACCATCCTGTTCATGTAAAGATTAGGCAGCGGAAAGGTTCAGTTTACAGCCAGGTGAGAACCAAATAGTATTAAATTTGACATTCTTCTAAAAAGGAGTTATCAGCTGAACATAAACATAAACAATATGCAATCTAAACTATTACTTAGTTCACTTTTTATACTTGTAATTAATATGAACCTGGCTGGTCAATCATTGCCAAAGGAATGGCGGATCAGCCAGGATGGTAAACAGATTCTGATTGGTGATCAGCTGGATGCAGGGATTTACAATCCGGATACGGTGCGTTCAGTTTATCTCACCTTTAACCAGCCTAACTTCTGGAACATCCTGAAAAACAACTACTTCACAAAAACAAACCTGGCAGCAACAATGGTTATGGATGGAGTAACCTATGACAGTGTCGGAGTTCGTTTTAAAGGAGAGACCTCCTACATGAATACTCAAAACTCGGATAAGAAGTCATTCAATATCGAAATTGACTGGATTCACAACAATCAAAGTGTTGATGGATATAAAACCTTTAACCTCAACAACTGCTATGAAGATCAGTCAATGATGCGTGAGTTTTTTTACCTGTTGAATGAAAAGAATCATATTCCGGCTGCCAAAGCAGCTTATGTTAAGCTCTATATCAACGGAGCGAACTGGGGAATTTATCCCAATGTACAACAGCTGAATAAGACATTTCTGAAAGAATGGTATCTGAGTAATGATGGAACCCACTGGCGCTGCGATAAACCTTCAGGAGGTTTTGGTGGAGGCTGGGGAGACGGAACGGCTGCTTTAAATTACCTGGGACCGAATGCCAGTTCCTATCAACCCCATTATACCTTGAAATCAACAACAAAATCAAATCCATGGGATGACCTGATCAATACCTGCTATAATTTAAATCAGACTCCGGTTATCAATCTTTCAAATGTAATTCAGGACTATCTGGATGTTGACCGTACTCTCTGGTTTCTGGCAACTGAAATCCTGTTTTCAGACGATGACAGTTATATCTATAAAGGCAGAATGGATTACTATGCTTATTGGGAAATTGAAACCGGCCGGATTGTACCTCATGAGTTTGATGGTAACAGCGTAATGAAGACATCAAGGCAGAATTGGAGCCCATTCTACAATGAAACCAAGGTTAACTATCCGCTGATGAATAAGCTGTTTCAGGTACCACAATACCGTCAGCGTTACCTGGCTCATCTTCGGACATTAATTAATGAATATTTTGATGTGACAACTGCTAATGCAAAAATTGATTATTTCAAATCATTGATTGATACCATGGTACAAAACGACCCGAAAAAGCTATACACTTACGCATCTTTCCTGAGTGAGATTCCGGTGCTTAAGAGTTTTATTCAGAATCGCAGAAATTATCTGATGTCAAATACCGAAGTAGCCCAGACCGCCCCGGTAATCTCCAACACCGAATACCGGGTTAACGGAACTGCCTGGTTCCAGCCTTCTTCTGCTGATGCAGTCACCGTTCGTGCTGAAGTAACTTATCCTTCCGGAGTTTCAGTAGTTAAGTGTTACTATTCGAATACCCTTGTTGGTAATTTTACAGCTATCCAGATGTTTGATGACGGAACACATGATGACGATGCAGCCGGTGATGGAATTTACGGAGCAACCATTCCGCCAGCAGCTGCCGGTTCATGGATGCGGTTTTATGTCGAAGCAACTGCCAACACCACTGCCCAGTCTGTCAGGTATGATCCTCCCGGAGCTGAACACAATGTTTACTTCTACATTGTAAGCCCGGTGGTGAGCAATGACCATGATGTAGTGATCAACGAATTAATGGCTTCCAACAGCACTACTATTCAGGACCCCAATGGTGATTACGATGACTGGATCGAATTTTATAATACCAGCAATCAGCCAAAGGATATCAGTGGATACTACCTCACTGATAATCCGGTGAACCTCACCAAATGGCAGTTTCCTGCAAATACCATTATTCCGCCCAACGGATACTTTATTGTTTGGGCAGATGAAGACAGCAGCCAGGGTGCATACCACTGTAACTTTAAGCTTTCAGCTTCAGGTGAACAGCTTATTTTTCTGAATCCTTCCGGTGAAATTGTCGATAGTGTTAGCTGGGGCCAGCAGGTTACTGACATGGGCTATGCCCGTGTTCCCAATGGTACGGGCCTCTTTATTATTCAACAACCAACTTTTAGTTATAACAATAATCTGACTTCAGTTATTGAGCACAATCTACATGCGACCCTTGAGGTATTCCCGAACCCGGCACAGCATGTAGTGCAAATTAGTCTCAGTCAACTGACTGATTTGCAAACGCTGGATATCATTAATACCCAAGGTCAATTAGTCTATTCGGCTAGGCCGCTCAACCGTATGGCAATTAACACAACAACCTGGGAACCGGGCGTGTATTGTATCCGTTACGGGAGTCTCTATAAAAAACTAGTAATTACCCGGTAAAGCATAGGAATTAATCAGGCAACACTGTGAACGGATTGTCAATTGCAGGTTGGTACAGTCAAGATACTGTTAACAGTTACCGGAGCTGAACAGCATCACAATACTTCAAGTATGTAAGTCATCCTGACGTATTCAGAAGCCGTGTAATAAACCGGTATTTTTTTCAACAGGTTGGTTCGTTTTGTTCGTGTGGGGTTTTTAGTGTTAGTTTAAGGAAAATAAAGCCAATGAGTCCCGATAGCAGGGAAGCGATAAGTATTGCAATCTTTGAATTGTTTACAATTTCTGCATGGTTATAGGCCAGCTGGGTGATGAAGATTGACATGGTAAAACCGATACCACCTAAAAAGCCGGCACCAATGATATTTTTCCATTTCAGATCAGCAGGCAGTGAACATAGCCCTAAACTAACACCTATAAAGACAAAAAGCCAGATGCCTAAAGGTTTTCCGATTACAAGCCCGGTAACAATTCCTAAACTGTTTGATTGACCTAAGCTTGTTAGCCAACCGTCACTGACGGTAAAGCCGGTATTGGCCATTGCAAACAGGGGGAGAATAAAAAAGGCAACGGGTTTGTGCAAATAATGCTGTAGCAGATATGAAGGTGATTTTTCCCCGCCATTGCTGAATGGAATTGCAAAGGCTAACAACACACCTGATATAGTTGCATGAATACCTGAATGCAGCATAAAATACCACATGAGAACCCCTCCAGTTAAATAGGGTAACAGGTTCTGAACTTTTAGCCGGTTTAACAAGAGTAAAATTCCAAACACACCGGCTGCTATCAACAGATAGGTATAAGCAATCGAGGAGGTGTAGAAGATTGCAATAACCAGGATAGCTCCCAGGTCGTCAATTACTGCCAGTGCTATCAGGAATATTTTCAGCGAAGAAGGGACACGGTTGCCTCAAAGTGATAAAACACCTATTGCAAAAGCAATGTCTGTTGCCATTGGAATACCGGCACCTGACTGAGTGTCTGTTCCGAAGTTGAGTAACAGAAAAAGCCCCGATGGAACAAGCATGCCGCCTACTGCTCCAAAAATGGGAAGCGAAGTATTTTTAATTCCGGAAAGTTCTCCCTGATAAATTTCCCGCTCCAACTCCAAGCCGATAAGCAGAAAAAAGACAGTCATAAGGCCATCGTTTATCCATTGAACGAGGGTGTGTCCACCCAGTTCAATGTTCCAAAAATGCGTATTGCCTGCTTCCCATACCGAATTGGCAAGGATAAGAGAAAGAGCAGTTGCAATCACTAACATGAACCCACCTGTCTTTTCACTATCAAAAAATTCGCTAAAAAGTTCGGTTAGTTTTATTCGGTTGTTTGTCGGTCTCATACTTGTTATGCCTGGCGGTTTACAAGAGCGGATGAAGGTATGTATTTTTTATTCTGAAGTTAAATTGAAGAATCCGGGTTGAGTCAGTCACAAACGTGCCAGCAAAGCTATTCAGTTTTGTTACCGGCAACCCTTTATCAGCACCAACGGTTCTTTTGTATAATACAATGTTGACTGGTTTAATTAAAACTGTTGAGTCCACCTGGTTATTTTTGCTGATGGTTAGCTTGAATATTTTTCTCAGCAAATGCAATAATATGGCCGTCCGGATCTAAAAAGTAGCAAACTCTGTCTCCCCAATCCCGGTCACTGATCGGGCTAATCAGTTTTGCTCCACTTTGAATTGCATGATCAAATTCAAGTTGAATAGAGTCAACATACAAATACAGTTCACATCTCGGAATTCCGTTTGCATTGTCGGGATGCGGAGCTTTATCAGCTAATATTTTTGCAATTCCTTTGTTTGGCATTAGCCCAATTTTGCAATTGTCTGACAAGTGAAATTCTGTCATGCCAGGAACATTTAGGTCTGCTTGCAT
>JADLBQ010000009.1 GCA_020847635.1 Bacteroidia bacterium | reverse complement strand
TTCAATAAATGCTCTGCCGTCTGTTTCAGTATAAGGATAGGGAAACTGATCAGTCAGATTTTTTGCGATATTCACATTGTTAGCATATCTGACCAAACTAGCCAGGTCTGACATTTTCCATGGTCTGATTTTGAATTCCATGATCAACTTTCCTTTTGTTCCTCTTTTTGTATTAACCGATACTTCCTGCTAATGATAGACATACTGGCAAAGGCTGAGACTTCAAATTACTAACCGGTCAGCAGCACAAAAATAAAACAGGAAACAACACATGAATTTACCATACACTTTCTGCAAGCAACAGGCTTTGCCGGCAGTATGTGCTTTTGTTTCATATTAACTGATGCCATTCATATCAGAAATGAAATAGCAATGGCTTATAGCAATTTATGCAGGTGGTTTGTTAGCAAATTTTTCAGCTAGTGAAACTGTTTTCAGTTCGTCTATGTTTCCATTTCTGAATGATTCTTTCGAAATGAGAATCTTCAGATCAGGATAAATCCGCTTATAAGCATAAATTCTCATTCTGCTTTGTGGCTGAATGGTGTTGCCAATCTATTTCCACGGTCTGTCGGAGAACTGAAGAAAATTGTAAATATTAATTGACTTGTCTGAATGCACAAGGTGGTCTGACATATCAATGAAGTGTGACATTACTCCACCCTTTCTTTTTCCAACCTGTTTAAACTCAATAAGAATGGGAATCCGTATGTCAGGATAAATATGTTCAAAAGTGTTATTTGAGCCTAGCAAGTCAATGGAATTATTCCTTAATGGATGTTTTCCTGCATCTCCAATGAGATAAATAATATTCAATTTTTGCAATACATCTACCAAAGAAAGTTTGTCAAAGTCAGTTAGTAGACTTGTAATGACTTCTAACCGTTCGGGCAGAATGTTAACTTAGTCTGTTAACCGGCCAGCATTGTTACATTCAAGAAATTTATGTAATGTAATTTGTAATCGCTTTTTTTAAGTCAGTAAGGAGGTGTCAACTAAATAAACTTTGTCAGAACCAGTCAGGAAGCAACTGACAGCCAAAATCGGATACCAGCTAGTTCTGATTTCCAGACAAGTTAAAGGAATATTTTACCTGAATATTTCTGAATACTGCAGAGAAGATTCCGTACATGTACAAGCCAGTCAAAGAAATACTCATCTGTCAGATTTACACCTTAAGTAATATACTTTTAAAACAAGTAATTGATTTGATTGCTGAGGGGCAAGCAGGAAATAAACTTCTGAATTATTGCTATTTGTTTCCACTCTTTCATGTTTTTTGTCTGACAGCAAAATTATATAATTTGGCTGCTGGCAGCCAAACTGTATTTCGGCTGGTTGAAGTGGTAAAGAATGATACTGGCAGCATAGCAAATACCGGTATTATTGTTTTT
Source organism: Bacteroidia bacterium (assembly GCA_020847635.1). Lineage (GTDB taxonomy): Bacteria > Bacteroidota > Bacteroidia > AKYH767-A > OLB10 > CAADHD01. The sequence goes on along the minus strand of JADLBQ010000009.1, from coordinate 46,816 downwards.
ATAAGTAACAATAAAGTCTTGTCTCAGGGGGCATACGCTTTGTGAATAACATTTCCACCTTTAGCCCTCCAGATACCCCACTGGTAGCGTCCTTAGCTTTCAGAAACGGGTATGACTGAAAGAACGGAATTTTCATCCTAATCTTTCTGAAAAATCGAACCCTTTCTGTTTAGCCAGCGCAGTAATGTTAGGTGTGATTTCGTTTTACTGAAATGATTACGTTAAAAAGGTGTAGCATTATCTGTGGTGTTTATAGAATCCTAACCCATGACCTTATTGGTGGTCTGGCAATAATTTAAATAGTCTTCCGAGTTGCTGTTGGTAAGCAGTTTCTCTGCCTGTTTAGCAATCCAGTTAAAGTGAGTTATTAATTTTTCTGGTAGTGTTAAACCAATACATTACTGAAGTCAATACAGATCTGACACTGATCTTATTTTTCTATAAAATAGTCCGGGGAAAGGCGGTAGTATTTTTCAAAATGGGTATCAAAGACATCACTGTAACAATTAAATATACGGGCAATTTCATTCTACAAAGCCTGGTTTTCTATTACAGCCTGAATTACTAAATAAACGGATGAGTATTATTCCTAGTTACTGTAATGATCGATAATTCCTATTGTCTTATCCGCAATTTTAAACTCATCGGCAAGATTAGATTTCAGATCAGGATATTCATCTATCCAAACCTGGCTTTCTTCTTTGAAGGACATGAGATTTCTCATCTGTTAAAGTACCAGGTGGTTGCCTTGCTTAAAATTAAGAACTGAAGCGTACAAGTGGATCAATTTACTTGTTTTTTTAGCTAACTCCGTATTCAAGACCAGTTCCAGCTGAGTGTTCTGAAAACATATCATGCTAACTTTTTCTGTAATCGATAATAGTTTTAAAGATGATAAGACGATAAGGATACTTAGACTGACAAATAGTGATTTCATAGCTAATCTTTACATTTAAGATGGTTAAAAATTACATTGACAATTATTCTGTTTTAACTAAGCAATGCAATTCTAAAATCCTTACTCTTGTTTTCCACTTGTGAACCGGCAGCCTGAATTAGTACTTAATATGATCCTGCTGTTTACACGGTACATGCAACCACCCCTGTCATGGTAGCAATAAAATAATTGGAAGCATATACACCGAGTAAAATAAATAAAATATCATCCGGCTTTTTGTCAAACGAAATTTCATAGTTCAGGTTAAATTTACTCCAATTAAATTGTGGATCAAACTGAATCATTCTTTCTTCGTCTTTATTTTCAATAATAAATTTATTGTAAAATGTACCTTTTGCCTTCAATATAAATGCTTGCCCGTCTTGAAATGAAATCACAATCTGGCCACGCCAGTTCATTTTCAAACTGGCAATTTCTGTTTCGTTTTTTGTCACTGTAATACTTGTACCGAAAATTCCGACAGGCTTAATCTCATACTCTTCTGAGTTTGTCAATCTGATCACGGCTTTATCAGAAAACAAATTTTTGTAAATCAGCTCACCTAATAATTGCCCATTGTCGGTCAATTGAAAAGTTTTTGTGTCTGTTGATCTGGCTTCCATTTTATTTTGTTTTTATATAGTTTCCATCCGGAATGGTGATTTTAAATCGAAGGTTAACCGTTTATTGAGGTATTAAACAAAGCATCTACAAAAGAAGCTTTATCAAAGAGCTGAAGATCTTCCTTCTTCTCACCTACTCCGATGTATTTAACCGGAATTTTAAATTCATCTGACAAACCAATAACCACTCCACCTTTGGCAGTTCCGTCAAGTTTTGTTAAGGCTAAAGCATTAACTTCAGTTGCTGCAGTAAATTGTTTTGCCTGCTCAATTGCATTCTGACCTGTTGATGCATCCAGCACAAGTAAGACTTCATGCGGGGCTTCAGGAATCACCTTTTGTATCACCCTTTTAATTTTTGAGAGTTCATTCATCAGGTTGACTTTGTTATGCAACCGGCCTGCTGTATCAATAATAATCACATCTGCCTGCTGTGTTAAACCCGTCTTCACCGTATCAAAAGCAACTGATGCCGGGTCAGCACCCATACCTTGTGACACCAATGGGACCTCGGCTCTTTCACTCCAGATTGTAAGCTGGTCAACTGCTGCAGCACGAAAGGTATCGGCAGCTCCCAGTAATACTTTTTTCCCGGCTTGCTTAAGCTGAAATGCCAGTTTACCGATTGTTGTTGTCTTGCCGACTCCGTTAACCCCTACAACCATAATGACATAAGGCTTCACAGCAGATTCAAATGGATTTTGTAATTTACTTTCTTCTTCGCGTTCAGTAAGCAAAAGTTTGACTTCATCTTTTAATAACGCCTGCAATCCTTCCATTCCGACATATTTATCCTTGGTAACCCTTTTTTGCAATCTGTCAATAATTTTTAATGTTGTTTGAACCCCAACATCGCTTGAAAGCAATACTTCTTCAAGATTATCAAGCACCGTGTCGTCAACAGTAGATTTTCCGGCAATGACTTTTGCCAGTCTTGAAAAAAGACCGGTTCGGGTCTTTTCAAGCCCCTTATCAAGGCTTTCTTTTTTCTCTTTTGAAAACAATCCAAACAATGCCATAATGCTCAATTAATTCACAGTAAAAAAGAAAGCTTCTTCCCCGTCAGGAAAGAAGCCTCTGCCGTTCAATACATCAATTATTTACCCTTTAAAAAGTCCTTTACATGGTCGTTATGAACCACTTCTTCTTTAAACGAATAAGAGCCGGTAGCTTCATTCTTTACCATTTTAATGACTTTGGAAAAATCCTTTCCCTTCCCTGATTTTAACGTTGCAACAACTTTTTTAGCCATAATTATTCGGGTTGAACTGTTATTTTATTTCTTTATGAAGTGTTTTTTTCTTCAGAATCGGATTGTATTTCATCAACTCCAGTCTTTCCGTACTGTTTTTCTTGTTTTTGGTAGTGATATACCTGGAAGTTCCCGGCATACCACTGTTTTTATGTTCGGTACATTCAAGAATTACCTGTACCCTGTTACCTTTCTTAGCCATAAAATTCTGTTAATTTTAGTTATGGGAGCGCAAATATAATTCAACCCGCTCAATAAACAAGAGATTAATGGTCATATATCCTATCAAACAGGCTTTCTTCTGCCATGATTGATTCAATTTCCTGAACTGTCTTAGGAATGCATCCTGAAAGATTAACCGGTTCATTCTCAGTAATCAGAATATCATCTTCTATACGGATTCCGATATTCCACCATTTGGAATCACAAGGAGAACCGTTTTTAATATAAATTCCCGGTTCAACAGTAATAACAGAGTTGGGTTGTAAAGGGCCGTATGTTCCAGCATCATGAACATCTAAACCCAGATAATGCGAAGTACCATGCATAAAATACCGGCTTACTTCTTGTTCGGAATGGATGATTCCAAGTTTTATCAAACCATCGGCAATGACTTTGGTAGCTTGCTTATGAGGCTCATTAAAACTATTGCCAGGTAAAGCTGCTTTAATACCAGCTTCCTGAGCTTTTAGTACAATCTCATAAATGGCTTTTTGCTCGGCAGAGAATTTGCCGTTAATCGGAAAAGAGCGGGTTACATCAGCAGTATATCCATGATATTCAGCCCCCATATCCATAACCAGAATATCCCCGGCAACCAGTTTTTTCCGATTTGATTCATAGTGCAGAACACAGGAATTGTGGCCACCACCAACAATAGATGGGTATCCTGAATACTCAGCTCCTCCGGTAAACCAAAAATATTCATTAATTGACTGAAGTTGGTATTCTGTCATTCCCGGTTTAGCAGCTTTAAGGACCTCATTAAATCCCCTGCAAGTGAGATTAATTGCCTTTCGCATTAACTCCAGTTCTTCTGGGGTTTTAATTTCTCTCAGTTCAGCGTTGATTTTGGCAATACTGACCCGATCAAGACCGGCCGTGGTGGTTTCAGCCACTTGCTTAAGCTTACCGGCCAGCCAGCCCGTACTGCCAGTTGTGCTTGATGAATAATTAATGTCAGGAGGTACTTTAAAATAAATCTTTTCAAAATCATTCAGCTTCCAGTCTGTTTTATCAAAACTGGTGTTATAGAAAACAGAAGAAATGGCTGAAACTGCTTTTACCTCATCCGCAGAAGGGATTTTTCCTGTCCAGGTTTCGGTTAGTTCATTGTTTTTACCAACAAATATAAACTCATCTGAAGTAACCCCATTAATTGTTTGAGGAGTTTTAAAAATGATTAACAATGCATCGGGGAAATTGTAGCCTGTGTAATAGAAAAAATCAGGATTCTGATGATACTTGTAATTAACATCATTGGAACGAACCCTTACAGGAGCTGCAAGAAAAACAGCAACTGAGTTATCAACCATTTTCTGGCGAAGCAACTGTCTTCTGGATTGATGAAATGAAGCTGGTAACCAATCCGTGTCATACAGGCTTTCAGCCGGAACAATCTCCTTGCTGTTATTTTCAATTCCCTGGGCATTTATGCCTTTGAATGGAAGCAACAGGCTTGAAAAAAGTATCCCGGTTAAAACAAGGCTTTTAACCGGGCATGGAAGATTAGCGAAACTCAGATTAAATTTTCCCTTTTCTGATTGCATCAATAATAGTTTTGGTAATTCCCTTTTTATTGATGGTGCGAATTGCTGAAGTGGAAACTTTAAGTGTTACCCATTCTCCTGTTTCAGGTAAATAGAATTTCTTAACCTGCAGGTTCGGGTTAAATCTGCGCTTTGTCTTCTTGTTAGAAAATGATACTTTATTTCCAACAATTGATTTTTTCCCTGTGATATCGCATATGCGTGACATATTCCTGATTGTTAACGGTTTATAACTAATGCACCTGCCTGTTTTGGCAAAGGGTTGCAAAGATCGCATTTCAATTTGTAATAGCAAGAATTTCATTGTTTTTGTAACAAAAAGTGCCTCCTGAAGTAAAAGTGTTTCAAAACCAAAAATATGAAACGATCATCTGGCCAACATGGTTTACGACAAAACCAGCGGCTAAAAGTCAAGTTAAATAAAACCATAATTGCTCTGGGAATTGGAATGATTGCCGGCATTTCTGCCTTTATCTATATGAATCTTGGTGATACAGAAACTTCTCAGGCAATGACTGATGATGTCATCATTGTGACTGACTTACCAGCCAGTACAGATCTGAGTGTTAGCCAGCCACAAATCAGCACAGAAACTCAGCGAAACATAGCCTCATCCGATAAACCCAGAGCCAGGCTTTTTAAAAAATAAACCGGACACCAATAAATGATTGTAGTTTAAAAACCGAAATCCATGAAAAAGCTATTTACCTGGTACTTGCTCCTGACTGGAGTCACATTATTTTCAACTTCTGTATTTTCAGCAACAAAGACTTCAAAAGCATCCGGGAACTGGGGAACTGCTTCCACCTGGAACCCTACAGGCGTTCCGGCTTCAGGAGATGATGTAATCATAGCTGCTGGTCATACAGTCACTGTTAACAACAATTATACAATAAAGAATGTAACCGTTAACTCAGGCGGAGTATTGAAGTTTAATGCCAATAGGAAATTAACAATCTCAAACAATTTGGTTGTCAATGGCACCATGACAATGAATAGTGGTGATATTGGTTTTTCTGCCAATAAATCATTTACCATTGGAGCAACCGGTTCGTTTACATGGGAGCCAAGATCCAATACAGTCAGTGGTGCTACACTCTTTACGAATGGAATTGAAAACTTTCACCCGACTTCAACGCTTATTATTAAAAAATGGTATAATTTTTCTGTACCCCTCGGTTCGGTGGTTACCGGGAACTTTGGTAATGTTGAATTTGATTATGGTGGATTTTTTATTAACGAATGGGATCAGGATAATTACTTTCAGGCTCACCAGATTCTGGGAAACCTGACAATTGAAACAGGCTGGATCGTATTAGACAAATCCTCCTCCATTTCCAATACTTCTATTGGGAGCATCACGTTAAGCAGTTCCAATGCTTATCTGGATCTTCATAGTGGTACCCATAATTCATCATTTACACTATCAACTGGAAGCATAACAATTAATAACGGGATGTTGAATGGTATTTATAACGGTAATGGAAGCCTTACTATTAATGTTTCGGGTAATATTGTAAACACAGGAAAGTTTTTTGGTATTTATAACAATGGTGTTTCTGGTATTGGGAACGGAACATTTAAAATGAATGTTAACGGCTCCTATACCCAGTCTAACAGCGCCAGTGATTTCAGAGGGATTTATAATCTTTCTTCATTCAATGCAGGTGTATCAACTTTAGTATTTGGGAGTATCAATTTCTCCGGAGGATGGTGGATGGGACAATACGGCTGCCATGTTAACGGCAATGCCTGTTATCTGACCGTGAACGGCAATGTATCCATAAACTTCACATCTGTAAATGATATATTCAGAGGAGTCGGGCTGTCAATACTCAGCTCAACCTATAATACGCCTTCCTTCACCTGGGTTATCAATGGTGATCTTACCATCTCAGGAAATAATTCAGGAGAGTTTATTTCCAATGCATCCAATAATCAGGAAACAGTAACAATTTCCGGGAATGTAAGTGTTGCCGGAGGAAATAACCGTTTCAATTACGGAGCTCCGGGAATAGATCATCCAACTACATTAAACTTCAACAACAATTTAACTGTAAGCAATGGCTCGCTCTTTTTGTCAGCTTTTGGCAATTCAAGTAATGTAACAATTAACGGGAATACAACCATCAGCGGAGGTACAATGTCACATAAAGGAGGCAATGGAGTACAAAATACAACCATCAATGGCAATTACGTGCAAACCGGGGGTAATATGTATGTTTATAATAACGCCTCGGCTATAACAACTGTTCCCAGTGTAATAACCATCAACGGAAATTTTACACAAAGTGGTGGAACTATTAATTTCTCAAACCAAAGTAATCCATCAACAGCAGAGCATGTTATCAACCTCAATGGTCCATCCTATTCGGTCTCAGGATATGGTGTCATGACCGCTGCCGGCCCGGGAACCAACACAAAATTCGGGAACCTGGTTTTTGCCCGTAGCGGAGTTATCAGTTTCAGCCGGTCTGGTTCTCATTATATTCAACAGGTTAAACAACTGGTAAAGACCGGGAATACCTTATTGATTGCATCCGGGAATGTCCAGGTTGCTTCACATTCGTCTGTTTTACAAAACAATTTATTCAAAATTGAATCAGGCGGAACGATGGTTCTTGGCCAAAATCAAATCATGAGTAATGGTTCTCAATCCACTTCGTCCTTTTATATTGAAAATAACGGATTGCTGACAACTACCCGAACCCAAGGACTTTATGACGGCACCAATACTGCAGCTGTTTCTGCAACAGGAAATTTAACCTACTACCTGGAGCCTTCAAGTATCATTGAATATAACGGGAACAATAACCAGGTCATTACCGGAACCGGTAACGGAACTGCCACTACAAATAATCAGAAATATGGTATCCTCAGAATAAATTTTAATGGTACTACGGGTATACAATATGTTAATCCAGTTGCTGATAATGTTTACATCCGGACGCAGCTGGATTTAGTAAAAGGAGAATTTTTTCTGAACAACTACAAAATCACAATTGAATCAGGAAATACCAATGCCATTACCCGAACCTCAGGATATATAAAAAGTGAAACTAATTCAGCCATCAATAATGGAATTGTCCGATGGGAAAATCTGACTTCAGGAAGTTATACATTTCCATTTGCAGTTTCATCAACAGAATACATCCCGGTGATACTGACTCCAACTTCAGGAAATGGGTACGCAGAAATTTCTACAAGAAGAACTTTAATGACCAACAATACTCCCTGGACCGGCCTCAGCCATGTTGCAGCAGTAACCAATATGTATCAGAACTATGTTGATGTTTCTGTTGGTAATGTGATTGACCGCTGGTGGGTTATTCAAGCGCCCGGCTTAACCGGAAACCTTAGCTTAACTTATACCGGAAGCGAGAATACGTGTGATCCTTCCTTACGAACCGGAATCTTTTCAGTTCAGGCATGGAACGGAAGCCAGTGGTTACCTCCACAGGGTAACGGAACCGGTGTAACATCCGGAACCGGAACTGTAACAGTCACATCCTTCAGCGATTTTCTGCCTTTGGTTTTAGTCAGCCAGCCATCTCCATTACCGGTTGAACTGATTGCCTTTACAGCAGAAAAAAAGAACATGTTGGTTGAACTTGAATGGAAAACTGCATCTGAAAAAAACAATGACTATTTCATGGTTGAAAAATCAAGAGACGGAAGCAAATTTGAATCTATCGGGAAAGTTAATGGTGCAGGAACAACTTCAGTTATGCAACTTTACCATTTTACAGATGAATCTCCATTAAAAGGTATTTCCTACTATCGGTTACGTCAGGTTGACTTTGACGGAACTATCTCTCATTCCAGGATTGCCAAAGTGGAATTCGGAAATGATATAGGCACTTCCGAGATTGAAATTTCATCCATTGCACCCAATCCATTCAGCGAATCCTTTATTGTTGAATTCACTCTTCAAGCTGATGGTGAAACACTCATCCGGCTTGTCAATGGCAATGGTAAGTCAGTCTATCATGCGAATACATTCCGAAATGCCGGATCAAACCAATTTGAATTCAGGGATGGATCGAAGCTGCCACGGGGCACTTATTTCCTGCTGATTAATCAGGGTGAATTCCGAGCATCCCGGAAAATAATGAAATAAACTCACCTGCCAATTATCTGAATCTGTAAACTTCTTCTCACCTTTGCGAAGCAGCTTATGACGTCAGAAAAAAAAAACAAGCCTGTTTATGGAGTTAATCCGGTTACCGAAGCGGTTTTAGCCGGAAAAGAAATCGAACGAATTTTTATTGAACGCCAATCCAGAAGTGATGCAATCAGAAAGTTGAAGCAAGTACTCAAGTCTCATCATATTCCCTGGACAGATATACCGGTTGAAAAGCTAAACCGGTTAGCCGGACATCATCATCAGGGTGTCATTTGTTTTCTTTCTGAAATAGAATATCAGAAAACTGAAAACCTGGTTCCGCTCCTGTTTGAATCCGGCAAAGTTCCCTTAATTCTAATTCTTGATCAGATTACCGATGTCAGAAATCTTGGAGCCCTCAGCAGGAGTGCTGTTTGCCTGGATGTTGATTTTATTATAATTCCGGAAAAAGGCAGTGCTATGATTAATGCAGATGCTGTTAAAACCTCCTCAGGCGCACTTCACCATATTCCGGTAGCCCGTGAAAAAGATCTGGCTGTTACCGTAAAATTTCTTAAAGAATCAGGCATTACAGTCATTGGTTGTACGGAAAAGGCATCAACACCTATTTCAAAAAGTGACTTCTCCAATCCCTGTGCTTTCATTATGGGTTCAGAAGAAAAAGGAATTGAATTAAGACTTCTCAGGCTGTGTGACAGTCTGGTCAAAATTCCAATGAACAATAAAATTTCCTCATTAAATGTTTCGGTAGCTGCGGGCATTCTTTTGTATGAAGCTAACCGGCAGCGACAGATCTAACCTGAACTTTTTCTCAGATCTCCTGCTACGAAAGTTAGAATTTGCATTTAATTTTGCAATTGCGTCATGCAGGATATCGAACCCTTTTATTCCTGGCGCGATTTATACATTGCTGCCGAAGACGAATATTCACCGTTCTACGGACGTGAATACAATGAAACCGTTTGTATCCATACCATTTACAACTATTACATTCATCCGCAGTGGGATGATTTCGGAAGCAATACACTTTACACAAAAATCCTATTTACTGATTACCTGAAACAATTTGCCATTCTTGAATTTTTAGGTGAATGGAATGATGCCATTAGTAACGACATCATGTTTCTCAAGCGTGATGTTATTGATGAGATGCTGAGCAGAGGAATCCGGCATTTTATACTGATTGGAGAAAATGTTCTGAATTTCCATGCATCAGATGATTGTTATTACAGTGAATGGATGGATGATGTGGAAGACGGGTGGATTGCTGCAATTAACTTCAGGCGGCATGTGCTGGCAGAATTCACTCGAAATAATATGGATTCCTATCTTGTTACCGGAGGTGAGCTGGATACCTTAAACTGGAGAAACTTTAGTCCGCAGCATCTTTTTGCTCTGGTCAGCAAGGTCATCAGCCGAAGGCTGGGCTGATCCAGGTTCTGTTCATCCTGGCTAGGTATTATTTCAGAAAAGGCTGAATGCAGAAAGAGTTATATTTACCAGATTCAAATTCTGATGCGCACTGCAATCATCCTTATTTTCGCTTTAATAATTTCTGAAAATGCGGATACCGGTAAAGCAGTTTATCACGCTGAAGGTAAAGCATCATTTTATTCGCACCGTTTTCATGGCAACCGGACAGCCAGCGGAGAGTTTTTCAATATGGCTGATCTGACTGCTGCCCACCGGACCCTTCCATTTGGTACTTTTCTGAGAGTGAAAAACAAGGAAACCGGAAAGACTATAATCGTTCGGGTTAATGACCGTGGACCATACGCTAAGGGCAGAATCATTGACCTGTCCTTGTCGGCTGCCCGGATGTTGGGTGATCATACAAAAGGTCTGATTCCTGTTGTTCTGGATGAAGTTCAATTATATCAGCCTGATGACCTTACTGACAGCCTTTACCGGACAACAAAGGTTATGGATTGCCTGGGTAATCCTGCCTCATTAAAAAAGTTCAGTCTTTCTTTATGGTCAACCCGTTACCTGCCCCATATGATCTACGTGGCAAATGATCTTTACCTCCAGGAGGATTTTGAGAAAATTCTGATTTGCCATAAGAAAAAATCACCTTCCCCTCTCTATTACCTGGTAATTACCGGAATTGAATCCCAAAAAAGGTTGGAAGAACTTAAATCCTATTTTACCAAAAAAGGCTTCATTAGAACCGTGCGATTTGTTTTATGATAGTTAACGGTGCTATCCGGAATTAGTTCTTTAACTTCCTGTAAAAAACTGAATCGTGTTTATATTTGCCTTCTGAATAATAAAAATTAATCCAAATGAAAGTAACAGTAGTAGGGGCAGGAAATGTTGGTGCAACCTGTGCTCATGCAATTGCGCACCGTGAATTATGTAATGAAGTCATCCTTCTTGATATAAAAGAAGGAATTGCTGAAGGCAAATCACTTGATATGTGGCAAACGGCACCTATTCATCAGTACGATACCCGAATTAAAGGGGTCACTAATGATTATGCTGCAACTGCTGGATCGGATGTAGTGGTTATTACCAGCGGACTTCCCAGGAAACCCGGAATGAGCCGGGATGATCTCATCGCAACCAATGCCGGAATTGTAAGAAGTGTAACTGAAAACATTGTTAAACATTCACCTGAGGCAATCATTATCGTTGTTAGTAACCCGTTAGATGTGATGACATACTGTGCCTACCTGACTTCAGGTTTTGAATCTTCACGCGTTTTTGGTATGGCCGGTATTTTAGATACAGCACGTTACCGAGCATTTTTAGCTGAAGAACTAAATGTTTCTCCCAAAGAGATTCAGGCTTTGCTATTAGGCGGACATGGTGATACAATGGTACCTCTTCCGCGTTATACCACCATTTCAGGAATCCCGGTCACTGAACTGATTGCAAAGGATAAACTTGATGCAATAATTAAACGAACCAAAGGTGGTGGTGGTGAACTTGTTAATCTGATGGGAACCTCAGCCTGGTATGCTCCAGGTGCTGCTGCTGCCCAGATGGTTGAAGCAATCGTTCGGGACCAAAAAAGGATTTATCCCTGTTGTGCCTGGCTGCAGGGTGAATATGGTTTAAAGAATATTTACTTAGGGGTTCCGGTAAAAATTGGAAGAAAAGGCATTGAGCAGATTATTGAGCTTAAGCTGAATAAGGAAGAGATGGGACTGGTCGACAGTTCGGCTGCTGCAGTTAAAGAAGTCATGAATGTACTGGATAATATGCAGACAACCGCTGTAAAATAAATCTTCTGAACAAAACTACTCAAAGAGGATCCATCGCAGATCCTCTTTTTTTTGCACCTAATCAGATGTTTTCTTCTGATTCAACTCATAAATATTTCTCAGCAATGAGAACTCTCTTTCGATATCAAAATTCAGATCTTCCAGTTTACCTGTACGGACATTGAAGACCCATCCATGAATCCTTGGTAAACCCGTTGTTGACCAGGAATGCTGGACATGATCAATCTTTGTCAGATTCAAACACTGCTCAAGTACATTAATTTCAACCAGCCTGTCGTATTTTCTTTCTTGTTGAGTAATGGCTTCCAACTCTTTTTGATGAAAACGGTAAACATCACGCAAACTTGAAAGCCAGCTGTTAAGCTCACCAAGGTCATTGCGCTGCAATACAGCTTTTATACCACCGCATTCATAATGCCCGCAAACTACGATATGTTTCACTTTTAAGATGTCAATTGCAAACTGAATAACTGCATTCACATTATTATCAATACTAATAACCTGGTTGGCAATATTGCGATGTACAAATACTTCTCCCGGAGTTAATCCCATGAGTTCTTCTGCTGTAGCACGGCTGTCACTGCATCCGATATATAAAAATTCAGGAGACTGACCTTCACTGAGTCTTTTGAAATAGTTTTTATCGAGATCCAGTTTCTGTTGAACCCACTTCTCATTATTCTCAAAGATTCTTTTTAAATCCATTTTCAAAATATTAAACACTCTCAGAGACGACAGTAAGCAATAAAATCAAGTGGTTGAAATCCGGTCATCCCAACCTGTCTTAACAGAGTAATCAGTTGCCCGCGATGATAGGTCCCGTGATTTACCACATGCATTAAAATCTGCCAGACTTGGTTTGTATATTCCTTGCCGGCAGTATTTTTATAGGTAAGTGAACGGTCAGTCTCTAGTTGATTTCCAAGCTTGATCAGATCTTCAGATGATTTCAGAAAAAGATTAATTGCTTCACTTGTTTTACCTTTAAACTCAAAACTTGCTGCAACAATCTGTTGTCTGGCTTCCAGTCGTGCCACCCAAATGCTTTGCGCATCCCAGATATGATACCAGGTTTTACGGATTGATGGGAAGCTGCTTTCAATATAAATATCCAGTTTCTCATCACCTGCTTTTTCCATACATCCTGCAATAATCTGGTTAGCCCACAAATTGTATTTTAGGTATTCATCGAGTTGCTTCATAAGATCTTATTTAAAAGATTCAGCTCTATCAACTTGCTGAAATATTTTTCCTTCCGAACATTCTGAAGCCCAGTAATATGCTCAATTTTATGCAGGTCTGTACCTGCCAGATCAACCATTCGGGCATCTATCAGCCGCTCAGCAGTTTTTTTCGCATCCATCCCGTAATAACCGGCAAGGGAATTCAGATTAATCTGAAGTAACACCCCTGAATCTTTAAAGCTCTCATATTCATTAAACTTTCTGGTCCAGAAAGGATAACGTTCGGGGTGAGCCAGTACCGGTTTATATCCCTTGATCTGCATATTAAAAATAATCTCTTTTATATTTTCGGGATAATTAATGTAAGATACTTCAAACAATAGGTACTTATTACCAAAAGTGAGAAGCTGTTCTTCCTCGAGTTTCTTTACAAACAAGTCATCAATATAATACTCAGCTGCAGCTTCTAATTCCATTTCAACGGCAGTTGTTTTTAAGGCTTCTTTGACCTGTTGGAGGCCAGACAGAATATTTTCCGGAGTATTCCGGAAATGATCACTCATAATATGAGGAGTCGTTATGAGCTTGCGGTATCCTAATCCATATAATTCATTAATCAGTTTAAGGCTGTCTTCTATGCTTTTTGCACCATCATCAATTCCGGGAATCAGGTGTGAGTGCATGTCGGTATGAAGAGTATTGAAATCAGGCAGATTCTTTGGCGTATTGGAAAAAAGTGATTTTATTTTACTGAACATATTAAATCTGATTTCTAAAAGCAGACCTGAACCAGTCAAATGTAGTGTGAATTCCCTGTTCAAGTTTAACCTGAGGGGAATAACCTAAATATTTTTTTGCAAGAGAAATATCCGCCAGTGAATCTCTGATATCACCGGGCCTTTCTTCGCGATAGACCGGTTTTAGTGAGCTACCAGCCGTTTTGGCAATGATTCTAAATAATTGATTGATAGTTACATTCTCACCCACAGCTACATTGTACACTTTACCAAAAGCTTCATCCTGTGTGCAAAACATGGCTTTGATATTTGCTTGTACTGCATTCTCAACATACGTAAAATCACGGGTCTGATTGCCATCTCCGTTAATGTATGCCTTTTTATGATTCAGGACAGCATCCATAAATAAAGGAATTGCTGCTGCATAAGGTCCGTTCGGATCCTGATGGGGGCCAAACACATTGAAGTAACGCAGCCCAATCACCTTTAATCCATAATTTAATGCAAATACATTGGCATAAAGCTCATTGGTTAATTTAGAAACTGCATAGGGTGAAAGCGGGCGGCCCAGATTCTGTTCTAACTTTGGAAGCTGAGGAGCATCTCCATAAACTGAACTTGAACTGGCATAAACAAAACGTTCTACTCCTTCATCACGAGCAGCAACTAGCATATTCAGGAATCCGGTGGCATTTGCCGCATGGGTTGCCAATGGGGTTGAAATGCTTCGCGGAACCGAACCTAATGCTGCCTGATGTGTTACAATCCCGATTCCTGAAGTGACCTTCCGGCAAAATGCTTCATCTGTAATACTACCCTGAATAAATTCAAAGTTTTTGTATTTCTTAAAAGGCTCAACATTATGGGTAAATCCATTGCTCAGATCATCAACCACTCTGACAAATTCAGCACCATGAAGAAGCAGGTAATTAACAATGTTACTGCCAATAAAACCGGCTCCACCCGTAACCAGAATTCTTTTATTTCTAATTTCATCCGAATGAAATCTGCAATGTTCATACATACTATCTCGTGTGATATTGTGTTTGATAATAGTTCGCATACTCACCACTGGTAACCCTGCTCAGCCAATCCCTGTTTTCAAGATACCAGTCAACTGTCTTCTCCAATCCTTCTTCAAATTGAAGGGAGGGCAACCATCCCAGCTCGTTTTTAATTTTTGAGGCATCAATTGCGTATCTTAAATCATGACCAGCCCTATCCTTAACATAGGTGATTAATCGTTCATGGAATCCTGCAGGCTTTCCCAGCTTTTTATCCATTATTTTACTAAGTAACTTGACCAGATCAATATTATGCCATTCATTGTGGCCACCGATATTATAGGTTTCACCGGCTTTCCCCCTGTGAAAAACCAAGTCAATTGCAGCTGCATGATCTTCAACATAAAGCCAGTCACGAACATTTTCACCTTTACCATATACGGGAACGGGTTTTTCATGCAGCATATTATTCAATGACAGCGGAATCAGTTTCTCAGGAAACTGATTCGGCCCATAATTATTTGAGCAATTTGAAATAACAACCGGTAGCTGATAAGTATGAAAATAGGCTCTTACCAGATGGTCACTTGACGCTTTTGATGATGAATACGGACTCCGGGGATCGTAGCGGGTTACTTCAGTAAAAAAACCATCTTTACCCAGTGATCCATAAACCTCATCGGTCGAAATATGATAAAACAGGAAATCAGGTGATGATTCCAGTCTTTTCAGAGAGGCATTCAGTAGGTTGACAGTACCTACAATATTTGTATAGACAAAGGAAAGCGGATTCAGAATGCTGCGATCAACATGTGATTCAGCAGCCAGGTGGATGATGGCATCCGGCTGATGTTCGGCTATCAACGAATGCACAAACCCACTATCGGCAATATCTCCTTTGATAAATTCGTAATTCGGTTTCCTTTCAATATCCTTCAGGTTTTCCAGGTTGCCGGCATAGGTGAGCAAGTCAAGATTGATTATTTTATATCCGGGATAATGATTGACAAATCTTCTGACAACATGTGATCCGATGAAGCCGGCCCCTCCGGTAATTAAAATTTTCTTAGTCATAGTAATTAAACAGGTTTTGAAATCAGGTTTTGCTGCCATTTCCAGGCTGTGTTAATCATATCATCCAATGTGAATTTTGCCTTCCAGCCAAGTTCTTTTTCAGCCTTTGACGTATCTGCCCAAATCCGGGCAATATCTCCCGAACGCCTGGTTGAAATCTTATAATTCAGCCTGATCCCGGTCAGCCGTTCAAAAGTCTGAATCATTTGGAAAACAGAAATTCCCTGACCGATTCCAACATTAAAAATTTCAAATTTCGATTTTGAATCTCCGGTTGTTAACCTGTCAATTGCTTTGACATGTGCCCTGGCAAGATCTGTTACATGGATATAATCGCGGATACAGGAGCCGTCCGGTGTATCATAATCATCGCCATAGACTTCAAAGAATTTCAGTAATCCGGCAGCAGCCTGGGTAATGACAGGCATCAGGTTGTTGGGTTTTTCGGCCGGAAATTCGCCAATCAGCCCCGATGGATGTGCTCCGCAAGGATTAAAATACCTTAATGCGATCACTTTCAAATCGGATGAATGACT
The DNA here is from genome assembly GCA_020847635.1 of Bacteroidia bacterium. GTDB lineage: Bacteria > Bacteroidota > Bacteroidia > AKYH767-A > OLB10 > CAADHD01. Next base: position 30,344 of record JADLBQ010000009.1, on the reverse strand, counting down.
GCAGTCAAAAAGGATTTCTTCCGAAATCTTTTTAGTATTTCCATAGGGAGAGTGAGGCTGGCTAACGGGGGTATCTTCGGTAACTGGCAGGCAATCTGGTTGTCCATAGACCGTACACGAAGAAGAGAATACCAACTGATTCACCTTATACATCTTACAAGCCTGCAGCAGATTAAGTAGTGAAATAAGATTATTCCGGTAGTAAAATAACGGCTTTTCAACAGACTCGCCTACTGCCTTCAGTGCTGCAAAATGGATAACTGCATCAAACTGGTGCTTATCAAAAATCTGGCTGACCTGGCTGGAATCACACAAATCAGCTTTATAAAAAACCGGTTTCTTATCCGTAATCATGTTAATCCTGTCAACCGATTCAGCGAATGAATTAGAAAGATTATCAACTATAACCACTTCAAAATCTGACTGAAGAAGTTCAATCACGGTATGGGAACCGATATAACCGGTACCTCCTGTAACAAGAATCACAGCTTTGGATTTCACAATTTGGAGAGTGTAAAGTTACAAACTCCAGTACTGCATCTTTTTGAGCTTGCCACGGTACAATCCTTTAAGGTCAACCAAAAGACCTTCATCATTGCAATGCTGAAGAAAATAGTCTTCCGGAAGATCAGCATACTCTTTATGGTTTACCGCTACAATAATTGCATCATAGTCATTGGCCGGTTCGCTCACGAGTCCGAAGCCATATTCACTTTTAAGATGCTCGGAAGAAGCACGCGGATCAATTACATCTACATTAACATTATAGGATTTAAGTTCATTAATCACATCAGCTACTTTTGAATTTCGTATATCTTCCACATCTTCCTTAAAGGTAGCACCCATTACGAGAATCTTTGTTTTGGAAGGATCCTTCCCTCTTGCAATAAGTCTTTTAACTGTCTGCTTAGCAATATAAAAACCCATGGAGTCATTCACATACCGTCCGGAATTAATAATCTGAGCATGATAGCCCAACTGTTGAGCTTTATAAGTAAGATAATACGGGTCAACTCCGATACAATGGCCTCCGACAAGTCCGGGAACAAACTTTAAAAAATTCCATTTTGTACCGGCTGCTTCAAGAACTTCATACGTATTAATCCCGATTTTATTAAAAATAATACTTAACTCATTCATCAAAGCAATGTTTACATCGCGCTGGGTATTTTCAATAATCTTGGCAGCTTCAGCTACTTTAATGGAAGAGGCTCTGTGAACGCCTGCCCTTACGACCAGTTCATAAACCCGGGTGATTTGATCCAGCGATTCCTCATCGCATCCGGAAACTACTTTCATGACAGAAGTTAAGGTATGCTTTTTATCACCGGGATTGATTCGCTCAGGAGAATACCCAACTTTAAAATCTGTTTTGAATTTCAATCCGGATTCTGCTTCCAAAATCGGAATACAATCTTCCTCAGTACAACCTGGATAAACTGTTGATTCATAGACAACATAGTCGCCCTTTTTCAAGACTTTTCCAAGTGTTGTTGAGGCACTAAGTAACGGTTTGAGATCCGGTTGGTTATACTGGTCAATGGGTGTAGGGACAGCCACAATAAAAAATCTGGCCTCTTTCAGTACATCCAACTGATCGGTAAAACAGATATTGGTATTTTGAAAAGATTCCGGCCCCAGTTCGCCACTCGGATCAATTCCCTCTTTCAGCATTTTTATTCGGTTGCTGCTTATGTCAAATCCGATTACTGAAACTTTTTTTGCCAATTCCAGTGCGATCGGAAGGCCTACATAGCCCAGCCCGATAACAGCAAGTTTTGCTTTTCCTTCTGTAAGGTCTGTATAGATACTCATTTTTTTTTGTACTAATATGATTGTTAATTCTTAAATCCGGATAGAATATTCGATGGATAAACCGCCAGCTCTGATTAAACAATGATGGGTTTTTTATTGAGCTTCCGTAGTGCATAAATCCGCTCAATCATTTCAACAACTTTTAGTCCTTCCAGTGCATTGGTCGTAATCTGGGTACGCCCTTTAAGGGTATCAATTACATTTTTAATAATGAAATGGTGATTAGAAGCTGTTCCTTTATAATTCCCATAATCGCCTGCTGTCTCTGCAGCAGTCAAATTCGGCATGGTATAGTCCTTAATATGGCAGTACTCTACCTGATTCATATACTGCCCTCCGATTTTAACACTTCCGTTCTCCCCAATAATCAAGATACTACTTTCCATATTTTTATCCCATACCGATGTTGAGTAATTAATGCATCCCATGCCACCATTAATAAACCGGAAACTTACAAATCCGGAATCTTCAAAAGCAGTTGAATGTTCATGGTTAAAATCATCAAACTTTGCCTGAATATCAGTTATATCACCAAAAAGCCAATAAATTAAATCAATCCAGTGCGAGAACTGGGTAAAGAGCGTTCCGCCATCCAGATTGGAGCTTCCCTTCCATCCGCCCGGAACGTAGTAACGGTCATCTCTGTTCCAATAGCAATTGAGCTGAACCATAAATATTTTTCCAAGCAGGTTTTGACTTATAACCTGTTTCAGCCAGATAGAAGGAGGTGAAAACCTGTTCTGCATCACGCAGAAGACAAATTTATGAACCTGCAGCGCTTTAAATACAATCTTTTCGCAATCAGCCTTGGTCAGTGCCATTGGTTTTTCAATGACAACATGTTTACGGCTGTCAAGTGCTTTTACGGCATGGTCAGCATGGAGCCCGTTGGGTGTACAAATTACAGCAACATCAAAATCAGGTATAGCATTTAGCATCTCACCTAGGGAACTAAAATAAGGTACATCAATGTCGGTAACACTGGTATTATTTCCGGGAATTACATCACACATACCAACCAGTTCAGCTTCGGGATTTCGCTTAACCATTTCAGCATGTCTTTTTCCGATATGGCCAGTGCCTATTACTGCAAATTTTATTTTTCGTTCTTGTGTCATCAGGAAATTCTTATTACCTTATTATTTTCAAGTTTATATTTTTGGTTGCTTTCAGGACAAATTGCAATGCCCTGACTGTCAAAGTTCAGTTTATGGCCATACTCACTCATCCAGCCGGTTTGCCTAGCCGGATTCCCGATTACCAGTGCATAAGCCGGGATATCTTTCGTTACGACAGCTCCAGCACCAATAAATGCAAAAGCCCCGATATTATGGCCGCAAACTATTGTTGCGTTAGCACCAATTGAAGCTCCTTTTCCTACATGAGTTTTGGCATATTGTCCTCTTCGGTTTACTGCACTTCTTGGGTTGATAACATTGGTGAAAACCATTGACGGACCCAAGAAAACATCATCATCACAGGTTACACCTGTATAAATAGAAACATTATTTTGCACTTTGACATTATTGCCCAACACCACATCCGGAGACACAACCACATTTTGCCCCAGGTTGCAATGAGTGCCAATTACACAATTACTCATAACATGAGTAAAATGCCATATTTTGGTTCCTTCACCAATCTGGCAACCTTCATCAATGATTGAAGTAGGATGTGCGAAAAATCCTTTTTCTGACATATTTGGTTTAGCTTAAAGAGAGAAGTGAATCGAGATAAAAGTCATTTAAATAAATAAATTATTGGTCTATTCAAAACGGTGATCAGTTTTATACAGATCATCTTTACTCAAAGTTTTAAAATATTCGAGTGTAGCTTGCAAACCCATTTTTCTGGGGACCTGAGGCTCCCATCCTAACAATTGCCTTGCTTTCGAAATATCCGGTCTTCGTTGTTTCGGGTCGTCAACCGGCAATGAACAGTACACTATTTTCTGACTCGTTCCGGTAAGCTGAATAATTTCCTCAGCAAATTCTTTAATTGTAATTTCCTGAGGATTTCCGATATTGACCGGTAGGTAATAAGCAGCAAACAACAATCGGTAAATTCCTTCAACCAGGTCATCAACATAACAGAAGGACCGTGTTTGCGAGCCATCTCCGAAAACCGTCAGATCTTCACCTCTGAGAGCCTGACCAATAAATGCCGGTAAGGCTCTTCCGTCATTTAATCTCATCCTTGGTCCATAAGTATTGAAAATTCTTACAATCCGGGTATCGAGCTGATGGTAATTATGATAGGCCATGGTAATGGCTTCCTGAAAGCGCTTTGCTTCATCATAGACACCCCTGGGGCCGACCGGATTAACATTTCCCCAGTAAGCTTCATTCTGTGGATGAGCAAGCGGATCTCCATAAACCTCACTGGTTGAAGCTACCATAATTCTGGCACCCTTTGCTTTTGCAAAACCCAACAAATTATGTGTGCCTAAGGAGCCAACCTTTAAGGTCTGGATCGGAATTTTTAAATAATCAATTGGACTGGCCGGGGAGGCAAAATGAAGCACATGATCAATCCTCCCGGGAACATAGACAAACTTAGAAACATCATGATGATAAAATTCAAACTCACTTAGTTTAAACAAATGTTCAATATTCTTCAGATCACCGGTAATGAGATTATCCATTCCAACCACTTCGAATCCTTCCTGAATAAACCGGTCGCACAAGTGGGAACCCAGAAAGCCGGCTGCTCCGGTAATCAGAACTCTTCCCTGCTTTTTTTCTTTCATGGCCGTCCGATACTGAAATAAGTAAACCCGAATTCTTTCATTCGTTGCGGATCATAAAGATTACGGCCATCAAAAATCACCGGTGACTTCATGGTTGCTTTCATTTTATCAAATTCCGGAGTTCTGAAAACCGACCACTCGGTTGCTATAATCAATGCATCTGCATGCTCTAAAGCCTGAAAAGGATTTTCGGCATACTTTATTTTGTTACCTAACCTGCTTCTCATGTTAGGCATTGCCTCCGGGTCAAAAGCGGTTACACTGGCACCGGCGGCTAATAGTTCGTCAATCATATACAGTGAGGGAGCTTCCCGGATATCATCGGTATCTGGTTTAAATGACAAGCCCCAGACTGCTATATGTTTTCCGTTCAGGTGGTTGTTAAAATATGTTTTCACTTTCTCAACAAGGATTCGTTTCTGTTTTTCGTTTACTGCAATAACCGACCGGAGTATTTTAAAATCGTAATCATGACGGGCAGCAATCTGAGTTAAGGCTTTTACATCCTTAGGGAAACAACTTCCTCCAAAACCGATACCGGCAAAAAGAAACCTTCTGCCAATTCGTTCATCAGCTCCAATCCCTATTCTGACCTGATCGACATTCGCTCCTGTTTTCTCACAAAGGTTTGCAATCTCATTCATGAATGTAATTTTAGTTGCCAGGAATGCATTTGCCGCATACTTAGTCATTTCGGCAGAACGTGCATCCATAAAATAAATTGGATTACCCTGCCGGAGAAAAGGTGCATAAAGCTCACTCATTAACTTTTTGGCTCTTTCACTCTGAGTACCTACCACTACCCGATCGGGTTTCATAAAATCATCTACTGCAAATCCTTCTCTCAGAAATTCAGGGTTGGATATCACATCAAATAATTCCTTGTCCTTAACTGATTTCAGAATTTCATTTTTAACAAGGTCAGCAGTTCCAACCGGAACTGTACTTTTATTGACAATAACAGTGTATTGACGGATAAGAGATCCTAACTGTGAAGCAACTTTCAGAACAGCACTTAAGTCTGCTGATCCATCTTCATCAGGAGGGGTTGGAAGAGCAAGAAAGATTACGTGAGCTTTTTCTACTGCTTCCTGTAACAAAGTTGTAAAATGGAGCCTGCCTTGAGCTGTATTCCTTTCAAAGAGCAAGTCAAGGTGTGGTTCATAAATTGGCACCTTCCCTGCCTTCATTGCTTCAACCTTTTTTATATCAATATCAACACATACAACTTGATTGCCCATTTCAGCAAAACAGGTTCCAGTTACCAGGCCAACATATCCTGTTCCGATTACTGCTATATTCATATTTTAACCAAAGTTCAGTTGCTTACAAATTCAAGAACTGCAGAAGAAATGTAATTTAAATCCTCTTCCGTCATTTCGGTATGAACCGGAAGAGATAAAACATTTTTGCATAAGTGTTCTGTTACCGGCATGCTGCCTGGAGCATAACGGTCGTGCTTATAAGCTTTTTGCAGATGAACCGGGATTGGATAATAAACCATGTTGGGAACTCCTTTCGATGAAAGATGTTCCCGGAGCTTATCCCGGTCAACCCCATTCATTACAAGCGTATACTGATGAAAGACATGGGTTGAATCGGGATTTCTTACCGGTGTTTTTAACTGAGTAATATTTTTAAATGCCAAGTCATAAAAATCAGCTGCCTTGTTACGAGCAGCAGCATACTCATCCAGATGCCTGAGTTTAATTCTTAAAACAGCTGCCTGGATGGAATCGAGTCTTGAATTACAACCTATATCATCAAACACATATTGAACAGACTGGCCATGATTTGCCAGCATTTTAAGTTTTTTTGCTAATTCCTCATCATTGGTAAACATTGCTCCACCGTCACCATAGCAGCCTAAATTCTTAGAGGGGAAAAAGGAGGTAGTTCCAATATCACCTATGGTACCGGCTTTGACAACTGTTCCGTCTTTCATTTTATAGTTTGCTCCAATTGCCTGAGCGGTATCCTCAATTACTCTCAGGTTGTGTTTACGGGCAATTCGCATGACTTCATTCATATCAGCACATTGTCCAAACAAATGAACCGGCACAACAGCTACCGTTCTGGGCGTAATTGCTTTTTCAAATTCATTCGGATCAATTGTAAAAGTCTCCGGATTTACTTCTACTAAAACCGGCTTTAGCTTTAATAAAGCAATAACTTCAGCAGTTGCAACATAGGTAAAACTTGTGGTAATAACTTCATCACCCGGTTTAAAGCCTAATGCCATCATAGCAATTTGTAATGCATCTGTTCCGTTTCCACAGGGAATCACATGCTTTACACCCAGGTAAGTTGCCAGCTCTGCAGCGAAAGATTTGACCTCCGGCCCATTAATGAATGCTGAAGATTCAAGAACATCAGAAATCGCTTTATCAACCTCTGGCTGAATGCGCTTGTACTGTCCTACAAGATCCACCATTTGCAATTTTTTCATGTTTTTAAAATAAGAGTGCGAATATAAGCAACTGTAACTTCTTAAAAGTCAACTTTTAAGGTATCTTCCATTTGTTCCGGAATTTCCCTAAACGGAATAAAAATTTCACCCGAATCAGCGTACTTGATGTTCCTTTCAGCTTTCAACCTGAAAATATATCCTTATGCATTAACCATGAAGGTGCCGAATAATTCAATCAAAAAGAAAAATGCTAAGCCAGATTCATTGAGTCCACAGGACTTCCTTAATACCAGAATCACTTTTAAGATCATTTAGCAGTGCATCTAGCCTGACAGAATCCATATGTTCAAGCTTAAGCTGATAAATAAACTCATCATTTGTTTTATCAAAGGTGAATGACTGCACTATCAGATCCTCTCTGTTCAATAGCTTATCAATGAGTTGTTTGTTATTGGAAGATAAACCTGTTACAATTCTAAGAGTATTCTGCTTGAATTTTTTTGAAAGCAATTGCTCTAAAGGCTGTAACGCCCAAAGAATGATGAGTGCAATTACGGTTGTACTACCAGCTGCAAAGTATAACCCTCCACCAGTAGCAAGGCCTATAGCAGCTACTGTCCAGAGTCCTGCTGCTGTTGTTAATCCTCTGACGGCACCTCTTTTTAAAAATAAGATGGTACCTGCACCAATAAATCCGATTCCACTCACGACCTGAGCAGCTACCCGGGATGGGTCAAGAACCACTTTGTCTGCACTTAAGACATCAGAAAATCCATATGCAGAGACTACCATGATCAGACACGAACCAACGCATACCATCATGTGAGTTCGCATTCCTGCTGACCAGTCTTTTCTTTCTCTTTCCAAGCCGATTAACGCTCCAAATAATGAAGCCAACGTTAATCGGATCAACAGTTCATTCCAGCCAATCATTTTTTGAAAACTATGTTTTTGGTTAGCGAAGATAAAGATTTTAATGCTGTCTTAACTTTCCTCAAATTAAAAGATTAACTAAACTACTTATAATTAAGCGCAATTCCTATTTGGACAGTAGTAACAGATCATTCCGGTTTGGAATGATTCAGCAATTAAAAAAATCTGTTGATAAGACTGAGTACTTATTGAATTTTCTTTAGAACATCTTCCAGGACAACAGCCTGATTGAACTGTTCATTTTTTGCACTATACAGCAAGGTGAGATTTTGTTTTGAGTCAATTGCCTTTAATCGTTTAAGTTCTGATTGATGAGCTTTCAGTTCCTGCTTATATTTTTTTCTGAACTCTTCAAATCGTTCAGGCTTATGTTGAAACCACTTTCTCAATTCTGCTGAAGGTGCAATTTCTTTTATCCATTCATCAATCTGAGCCGTTTCCTTTTTAATCCCTCTTGGCCACAGCCTGTCAACAAGTACCCTGTATCCGTCTGCCGGTTCAGGATCTTCATAGATACGCTTAATTTTCATAGTAACAGATTTTAAACTGGTTAACCCGCTTTTGCTTAAGCTTAAGTTTATATTCAAATAAAAAAGCAGGCGGGAGTAAACTCTCCACACCTGCCTTTGAGTACAATCTAGAATGAAAAAGGTTTTTCGTTAACTCAATTTCAGCATTATTGTACAATAAACTTACCATGCATTAATGCATAATGACCGGGGAAAGAACACAGAAAATCATACGTTCCCGGTTCAGGAGCAGGAAATTCAATTTCAGTAGATTCTCCACCGCCAACCATTTTGGTATGTGCAATGATTTCGCCTTCTCTGTCAGCCGGGATATAATCATTGTCTTTTGCATTGATAGCATCATTGGCAAAGGCTTCAGCATCAACACCCGGTTTAAGTAATACAAAGTTGTGGCCCATTGCTGTAACGGGTGCCTTGCCAACATGTTTGAGTGTAAGCTTAACCGTTTGTCCTGCTTTAACAGTAATTTCAGTTTTGTCATACTGCATAGCGTCATTGCCTTCTAATGTTACCAATGCAACGGTTTCATCAACTGCTGGGGCTGTAGTTTCTGTTGTTGTTTCCTGAGTTGCTGGCTGCTCTTCTGTTGAACTGTTATTGCAGGCAGTGAAGAACAATGCTGCCGATGCAAACAATAAAATTGATTTTTTCATTTTGATGATTGTTTAGTTGTTTGGAATTTGTTTAATTAAAATATTGATTGAATGTTTGAAATGACTCTTTTAACTTTGAAATAAGTTCTGACTCTGCATCAGGTGTATCAGCATTTTTTAATGATTCTATAAGTTTCATATGGGGTTCAAGCCAATGATGCAGCATATCGTGATCTGGTCCTTTCATAGTGCAATTGTTAATTAACTGTGTATTCAACTCATCCAGTACAACTGCCAGTTCTTTATAATTTCCATTCTTTTTAAAGTTTTCTTGATTAGCTAAAACATCATTGCTTTTCTGAATGATTGGTTTCATTTCTTCATTAATTACCCATTTTGAACCATTATTAAGAGCTAACCCACCAACTGCCTCAACTTGATGATCATGGATTTTAGCATCCTGGTGAACTTCTTCTGTTCTAACGGAATCAGAACTTTGATCTTGCTGACAGGCAATTAGAATAAAATTGCAGGTTATATAAATTAACAGGATTTTTTTCATATTCTGAGATAGTAAAGTTAACTGTTTATCAATTATGCGGACAGCATTAATTCTTCCATTTTAATTGATTTCGGAAACAAAATATTATTTTCTAAATGAATATGAATATGAAGGTCATTTTCAAATTCTTTCAGCATTGCTAAGGTTATACTGTAGGTGTTACAGCCATCTTCGGGTGTTAAATAATTATTAGTCAGTTCCGCAATTTTTCGCAAGTTATCTCCTTCATTGTTATGGTCTTTCAGCAATGGTTCAATACGAGCTTTTAATGAACCAGCCGGTTTTTGCGGTTTAGTACCTTCCTGTTTGGCTTTGACCATCCGCTTAATTGCAGGGAAAACCATCAGTTCTTCCTTCTTCATATGTGCAGCCATTTCCCCAGCTGTCTGTTTAAACAGTTTACCGGCTTCTGCTAATTCAGGATGCCGGTTACCATGTACCGCTATTATTTTGTCCAGATAAAGAATGATTTCCTGAATCTTTCTTTCAACATAATGATGATGATTCTTCTCAATGTAATCAGCAAGAAAATCAAGTGGCCATGCATTATAGTCAACTGATGAATCCTTAGTATGAACGGTAACTTGTTCCAGCTTCCGGATTAGTTCTGAACAGTCTATTTGCCTCTCTTTACATGCTTCTTCAAGTGAGTGATTCCCATGGCAACAGAAATCAATCTTACTTTCTGAAAAAACAGAGGCTGTTCTGAAATCCTGTGCTACCAGTTCTCCTACAATGCTATCTTTAGAGATATCCATACAATTACAATTCAACTTTTGCAATATTAATAATAGAACTAATTGGAAAATGAATTTTATAAATAATTTATCTTCTTTCTGATACTGAGAAATGTTACTCTTCGGCTTAATGAACCTTTGGTTTTCTGATTACAAAATCAATGTTTACTCCATTGAAGAAGTCCTTCTTTAAATGGCTGTGTTCAACTTCAATGCTTCTGGCTTTACTAAGGTGATAAGTGAACTGCGGTTTTTATCAAAATTTACATTTACCTGACACTTATAGAATCTGTCAGAGCTGGTATTCAGGTAACAAATAAGGCACGGAATTACCAAATAAAAGGCCTGAGGAAAATAAACCCATGAGCGGAAATACTTCCGATCAAAGAGGCACTTAAATAAATGAATGATAAAATTCAGGGCTAAAGTACATTATGAAATAAAACAGGGCAAAGCCGGTAAAAGCAATTATCAAAGCCCAAACCCAGGCCGGAATACCTTTGGGTGTTTCTGATCCGGTAACTACAAACTGGTCACCGCGTTCGCTACCATATGCATTGATGGTTATTGGAATCCGGTCATTAATAACTTCGCCTTCATTAAGTCCTAGTACGGTAATAGCCGGGCCATTTCTGACTTCAAAAGGGATGGTACGGATTCCTTCAACATTGCTACTCGATTTAGCAACTACCTTAAGCAAATGCTTCCCGTCAGGTATTTTGGTTGTATCAAGAATAAATTTAACCGGTGGGGTAAACTCTGCAAATGGTACAGGTTCATCATCCAGGAATACTTTAATGGTTCTGTTTTCTTCCATAGCTATGCTGTTATTCAATAACGATATTCTTTATATGCCCGGCTGCTGATTCATCAGGCTTTACCAGGTACTTGACACTCAAAAACAGAGTTACTGCAACAATTACAACCGCTGACCAGATCAAGATATAATCAATATTTCCCTGGGGTCCTGTTCCATGAGTAATGCCTTTTAGTAATTCGGGTTGTTTTTTCTGGCAAACATCACAGGCAAACAAGGTTGTCGGAGAACTAACCATCAGAAAAAGCAGAATAGCAAATATGTATTTCATAATCAGTCAGCTATTTTTTCCAATAATTATTTGCCTGAGCGATAGTTTGAAATTCAACAGCTACCACATGAGCTGAAGCAATTAGCTGAGTAGTATCATTCGCATATTCATTACGAAGTTTTTTTCTTACTTCAGAATCAGTTTGAATTGCAGCAATTGTTTTCCTGGCCATTTTTATTGCCAGTTCACGGCCTTCCTGAGGTGTTGAAGTGATTAAAGATTCTAACCAGATTTCTTTTTGTTCCATATTACTTCTGACTAATAGTTTTAATTGACTCTCTTATTTTCTTAACCATTTCAGCAGTGATAGCCGGTGCATTATTACCCCAGCTGGACCTTTCATGGGTTGCGATTGCAGCAATTTCATCGTCATTGAGCATATCCGCGAAAGGAGCCATTACAGCATATTCAGCTCGGGCATCATACCCCTGCAGAATAATTTTTATCATTAATTCCGGATCATTATCATTAACAATCGTGCTGCCTGCCAGAGGTGGGAAAGCACCTGCCAATCCTTTACCATCAGCCTGATGACAGGCACCGCAGGTATTGGTATATAGTGTTGCCCCGTCTGGACCCGAAGGCTGTGTTTGTGAATCTGTACCAGTATTCTTTTTCTTAGCTGGGATAAATTTAATTCCCGGTTCACCTTCAATATCTGCCTGTTTTAAGGACAACAGGTAGGCAACCAGGTCTAATGCTTTTTGAGTAGCTACAATTTTCCGGCTTGAACCCTTGCGGAACTGTTCTGGAACAGCTACAACTACCTCATCAGATGAGACCTGACTTGCATCTTTCTCCTCAAACAACCAGGGGTAACCCGGCATAATTGATTCTTTGACAACAATCCGCGGATTATATAAATGGAGCAAATGCCATTCTTTACCTGCCTGCCGCTTTCCAATATTCGTTAAATCCGGACCGGTACGCTCACTTCCGAGAATGGAAGGTGACTGCCTCCAAAAATCTAGCCTTTTTTTACTGAAATAATAATCAGAAGGCATAGACGGGCGTGAGCCCCATACATTATCCATTTCAATGTTTCTGACCTGCTGTGTATGACAGGCTACACAGTTTTCTGCTACATATACATTGAGTCCTGCTCTTTCCTGTTTTGAAAAATCCTTCATTGAAGGCAATGGCTTTGTTCTCTGGATCTCGCTGGCAGGTACAACTGCTATTAAAACACTTAAGCCGACAAATACCAGCAGGGAAGTAACAACTAAGTTTCTATGGTTTTTATGAAAGTTTAACATATTTAATTTCCTTTAGCCTTCAGGCAGTTGCAGTTTTAAGACCGGTTTTAGTTTTTGATACCATCAAATAGAAATTATAAGCAAACATAAGGTGAGATAAAAACATCAATGAGCCTCCGATTGCCCGCCATACCCAAAATGGTTTCATCAATATAACAGATTCAATAAACGGCTTTCCTTCGATCCAGCTCATTCCTTTAAAAGTACCACCAGCCATCATAGAAATCATATAGGCAAATAAGCCAATGAAAGCAAGCCAGAAATGAATACCTACAAACAACTGCTTCGGTTCACGACCGGTTATTTTTGGAACAATGGCATAAACGCATGCCCATAAAATAAAGGTAATGATTCCATACATGGTCATATGTGAGTGAGCAACATTAAAATCTGTAAAATGCCAAACATAGTTTGTAAACCGGAATGCCTGAAAACTGCCCTGGGTTGATCCGACAAAATAGAAAATCACACCTACCAGAAAAAAGGGCAGCACATAACTTTTTGAAATCTCATTCCAACTGCCACGCATTGTCATCAGAAAGTTGGTTGTACCGGCAACTACCGGAATAAACATACCCGCACTGAAGACAATGGCTACCGTTTGAAGCCACCAGGGTAGCGGACTGAAAATAAAATGGTGAGTTCCAATCAGGGTATAGAAAAGCATCTGAGTCCAGAATGCCAGAACACCAAGCGAATATGAATAAATCGGCTTGTTTAAGGAGGAAGGCAGATAGTAATAGACAAGACCTAAGGTAAATGTCATAAACCACATCCCAACTCCCTGGTGCATATAATATCCCTGAATGACGGTTTCACCCAATCCATTCTGGATATTAGGAAGGTAACCAATTGTAGCCAGTTTAATTGTCCAGACAAGCCCTCCTAATAAATACCAGTTTGAAATATAAATCTCACTGATTTTTCTTTTGGCAATGGTTTTATAAAAATTGATAAATGTGATGATTAATCCAAGAGCAAACAACAAAGCAACCGGCCAGATGTATTCACGGTATTCACCGCCACCATTATTAATTCCGGCCATCAAGAATATATTGCCAGTCAATACCGACAAATTGATCAGCCACCAGCCTCTCCAGGCCAGTTTGTAGCTATGAATGATGGTATTGGAAGTTCTGGCTACTACAAAATAACCAAGTCCAATCATGGTAAGAGATGCCCAGCCCCAGAAGACTGTGTTAGTATGGACCGGTCTTAACCTTCCGAACGACAACCAGGAAATGGTATCCATTTCCGGCCATACAAATTTCATCCCAACGTATTGGCCGATAAGTGTTCCGAAAATCAGCCAGAATGCAGATGCGCCCATGTACCAGAGAATGACCTTTCTTAGTTCAGGGGGAGTATCCAGGCTGATTGAAGTGGTTTTCTTTTCATCAACAATCGGATTTTCAGGCCTATGTGATACTGCCGTTACTACTCCTTTATTATCCTGAGCGGGAATTCCGCTGCCTAACTCATCTCCCTTCAACTTATAAGCAGATGCTGAGCTGTATCGGGCATCAAGTGTTGAGTCAGAACCCGAATTCATTGCCTTGTCGACCAGTGTTGATACTTTATAATATCCAATCAAGGCAGCTACGAGCAGTACTATGCTAATCAGGATAATGGTTCCTAATATGCCTGGGCTCAGCATCCAACTGCCGGCAGGTTCATCGGTGCTTTGACCAAAAGCATTTAAACTGGTTATCAGAAAGGGCAGTAACAACACGATAAACATAATTGGTTGCTGACGGGTACATTCTATAAATTTCCTCATCTTTTTTTATTTTCCGGTTATATCAAAGTATAGATTGGACAATCAATTCCTAAAAAGTCTGATTAAGTTCTGTTGTAAGAAGCATTTCGGTTGAATTAACAACCCGCTTAAAGCAATTTTTGAACTTTCTGTCGGATAAGGTGATAGTTTGATTAGGTTCAGCATTAGCTGCTTCGTTAAGTTAAGTTAATTCAAATCGGATGGCAAAGGTAACAGGTTTTTAATTTTTACAGATCTGTTACAAAATTCTTTTACTTTACTTGCTAATTTCATTTTTATTTATCTGAATCATAGCAATAAGAACAGACAACAATGAGTTTAAATTAAAGTTTTAACTATTATAAACTTTTTTTAATCTGTTTTAAACAACCTTAATCACATTGACCGGACAGGCTTCAGCAACCAAATCCGATGTCTCCTTGTGTTGCCTATCAATCTCCAAGATGTAAATTTCTTTTTTTCGGATTGATTTTAACAGGGTTGCTTTCCCGTCTTTTTTTGACATTCGCCAGAACTCCGGCTGAAGTTCATAACAAATTCCACAGCCAATACACCGTTGACGGTAATGAATAATCTTAGCCATGTTTGGCTTCTACAAGTTTGTAGAGCTTATCTGTTCCAATGATTTTGTGATCAAAAGGAAAAGTTATCAGGTCGCCTTTATGCGCCTCACTTGCCTGATCCCCATTAACCCTGAAATCGTTAAGATGAAACTGATGGACTCCATAGTTTTTACCGGTCAGTAATATTTTATCTCCTGCTTTCAGGCTTCCAGCTTCAAGTTTAAATTCAGCAATTCTTGTTTTAGAAAAAAAGTTTGATCCTTTTCCGATATATACTTTTTTCTCTGTTGCGGCTGATCCGGGATTTTTGGTCCATTCTCCCAATTTTCTTCCAAGATAATAACCTTCCCAGAAGCCCCGGTTATAAACCGTTTCAAGCTGAGCCATCCAGCCTTTGACTTTCTCTGTTGAATAAGTCCCGTCTTCTATTGCCATCAGGGCTTCACGATAACATTTGGTTACGGTGTACACATAATCAGGTCCTTTACTCCTGCCCTCAATTTTAATAATATCAATTCCTGCATCGGCAATCTGGTCGAGAATATCAATTGTACACAAATCCTTTGGCGACATGATATACTCATTGTCAATTATCAGTTCATTTCTGGTTTCGAGGTCTGTTACTTTATAAGGCTGGCGACATTCCTGTGCACATGCCCCTCGGTTGGCTGATGCGTTTTTTTCGTGTAAGCTCAGGTAGCATTTGCCGGAAACTGCCATGCACAAAGCTCCGTGAACAAACACTTCAATCTTCAGCAAATCACCCGACCGGCCTTTGATCTGTTCTCTCCGGATGGTTTCTGTAATATTTTTAACCTGCTTTAAGCTCAACTCCCTGGCCAATACAATTACATCAGAGAAAGGAGCAAAAAACCGGGCTGCCTCAATATTACTCACATTTGCCTGCGTTGAAATATGCAATGGAATATTCATTGATCTGCACATTTCAATTACTGCAAAGTCTGAGGCAATCACAGCATCAATCTTATGTTCAACTACTGAATGGAGAATATTGTTGATTAACTGCATGTCATAATCATACACGACAGTATTAAGAGTAAGACATGACCTGATGTTATGATCCCGGCACAGATTACTGATTTCCTTCAAATCATCCACCTTAAGCGGGTTAGCTGACTTTGTCCGCATATTAAGTTGCTCCACTCCAAAATAAACTGCATTAGCTCCGGCATTAATGGCAGCCATCAGGCTCTCAATGGAACCAACCGGTGAAAGTAATTCTATCTTTTTCGATCCTGCTTTCATGCTACCCTTAACAGATAAACCTCGATTTCAGTTTTCATTTTCAGGCTGTCAACTTCTGAATGTTTCTCATAACAGCTTCATGTCAAAGTACATTTTTTTGTAATCATCCGGTCTTTGCAAAAAAAAGCAGAGATTATTTCAAAAACTAACTCAAAGTTTTTCAAAATGAGCTGTAAAATGACGAAGAAACTGAGGTTCTTTAACAATCTTCAGTCCTTTAACGGCTGACCGGCTGTTACTTATTTCATCAAATACTTCGATGACATAATCAATATGACTTTGAGTATAAACCCTTCGCGGAATGGCAAGCCTGACCAGTTCCATCGGAGCAGGTATTAATTTCCCTTGTGCATCGTATTTGCCAAACATTACCGAACCGATTTCAACGGCTCTCACGCCACCAATCCGGTAAAGTTCACATACTAATGCCTGGCCCGGATATTCATGAGCTGGGATATGCGGATAAAGTAATCCTGCATCCACATA
Source organism: Bacteroidia bacterium (assembly GCA_020847635.1). Classification (GTDB taxonomy): domain Bacteria; phylum Bacteroidota; class Bacteroidia; order AKYH767-A; family OLB10; genus CAADHD01. The sequence goes on along the minus strand of JADLBQ010000009.1, from coordinate 13,576 downwards.
AACAGCGTGGCCGCCTATTGGATACATTACAGGAATTCCTTTTGCTCGAATCCGCTCCCCAAGATATGCTGTACTTTTAACCCGGTATTTTAAATAGCCGTCTTCAAAGACTTCCCGAAGGCCAATTGCCATAGCTTCCATATCTCTGCCTGAGAGCCCGCCATACGTTGCAAATCCTTCTGTAATAATCAAAAGGTTTGTACAGGCTGTAGCAAGCTCCTGATTTTTCAATGCCATGAATCCACCCATATTCACCAGGGCATCCTTTTTGGCACTCATAACCGCACCATCAGCTAATGAAAACATCTCAACAGCAATGTCGCGATAGCTGGTTGACTCAAAACCTTTCTCCCGATGACGGATATAATACGCATTTTCTGCAATCCGGCAACAATCAATGACAAACATTACACCATGCTTTTTGCAAAGGGTTGATACTTCTCTGGCATTTGTCATACTGACTGGCTGACCACCACCGGTATTATTGGTAACTGTCAGAATAACCGCACCAATTCGATCCTTTCCATATTGTTTTAGTAATGCATCTAACTTAGCCGTATCCATATTCCCTTTGAAAGGATAATCAGATTCATGGTCTTCAGCCTGCTTACAAGGGATATCAATTGCCTCTGCTCCGCTAAATTCTATATTAGCACGGGTAGTATCAAAGTGGGTATTACTGATAAATGTTTTTCCATTACCTCCGAGGTGACCGTAGAGAATTCGCTCAGCAGCTCTGCCCTGATGAGTAGGGATAACATAAGGATATCCAGTCAAGCTTTTCACTTCAGCCTCCAATCGTTCCCAGCTTTGTGCTCCCGCATACGACTCATCACCGCGCATCATGCCGGCCCATTGTTCACTGCTCATAGCAGAAGTTCCACTATCGGTGAGAAAATCAATAGTAACATGAACTGAGCGAAGCAGAAAAGGATTAAAATGAGCTAGCCTCAGGTACTCCTCACGCTCTCTTTCAGTTGAAAGAAAAATAGGCTCGACTGATTTGATCTTAAATGGTTCAATGATAGTTTTGAATTCCATAGTCTTTTATCCTTTTTATGTAAAAAAACGAGGTGCAATTAAATTAAAAATTCTGAACTGCTTATGTTTGCGAACAAGTATTCAACTACTTCATTACTAATTTTACCTTTAAATCAGAAATTATATGAGTCCTGTTAAACGTTCATGGGCAGAGCCATTCAAAATTAAAATGGTAGAATTGCTGAAAATGACAACTCCGGCTCAACGTGAAAAAGCAATCAAAGAAGCCGGCTACAACACCTTTCTTTTAAAATCTGAGGATGTCTATATCGACCTGCTAACCGACAGTGGCACTTCGGCCATGAGCGACCGGCAATGGGCAGGCATGATGCGTGGAGACGAAGCTTATGCCGGAAGTCAGAATTTCTACACCCTTGAGAAGGCGATGAATAAGTATTACGGATTTAATTACCTGATACCAACCCATCAGGGCCGAGGAGCTGAAAATCTGTTGTCTCAGATAATGATTAAAAAAGGCGATATCGTTCCCGGGAATATGTATTTCACTACAACCCGGCTTCATCAGGAACTGGCAGGCGGAACATTTGCAGATATCATTATTGATGAAGCACATGACTCACAAAACCTCTATCCGTTTAAGGGAGACATTGACCTGGACAAACTCAAGGCACTGATTAAAAAACACGGTGCTAAAAAAATTCCTTATGTCTGTGTTGCTGTCACGGTTAACATGGCAGGTGGTCAGCCTGTATCTATGGGCAATCTTAAAGCTTTACGCAAGCTAACCAGGCAACACGGTATTAAAGTGATGCTTGACATGACCCGTATTGCTGAGAACGCCTATTTCATTCAGCAACATGAAAAGGGCTATTCAAATAAAAGCATTGCGGCAATTGTCAAAGAAATATGCAGCTATACTGATGGTGGCACCTATAGCGGTAAAAAGGACGCCTTGGTGAATATTGGAGGTTTTCTTGTTCTGAATGATAAACACCTCTTTGAAGAAGCCAGTAATCTGGTTGTTGTTTATGAAGGGTTACATACTTATGGGGGCCTTGCCGGTCGTGATATGGAAGCTATGGCAATCGGAATTCAGGAATCGGTTCAGGACGAACACATCAAAGCCAGGATCGGGCAGGTTTTATATCTGGGAGACAAGATTCAGGAAGCTGGTATTCCAATCGTTTTGCCGGTTGGTGGTCATGGAATTTTTCTGGATGCTAAACGGTTTTTGCCACATCTGAAGCAAACTCAGTTCCCGGCTCAGGCTCTGGCAGCTGAACTTTATGCAGATTCAGGCGTGAGAACAATGGAGCGTGGAATTGTATCAGCCGGGAGAAACAAAAAAACAGGTAATCACTATTTCCCGAAACTGGAACTGGTACGTCTTACAATTCCAAGAAGAGTCTATACTCAAGCCCACATGGATGTAATTGCTGAGTCGGTTCAGCATGTGTATGACAACAGAAAAAAAATCAAAGGTTTAAAGATGATCTATGAACCAAGATACCTGAGATTTTTCCAGGCAAGATTTCAGAAGTTATAACCAATGATATTAATCTGTAGCAACTGACTGCCGCCTGAAAGAACAATATAAAAAGTTTTGTTTGGTTTGAAACGGAGTGATATGATCTTCTCTCAGGCAGCAGATTTTATCAAAACCATTCTGAAATTGCTCGGTTAATTCACTTTCAGCATATTGACAAACATCCAGTTCACTGCATCTCCGGGGACCTTTATCTGAGAAAGTACTTAAAACTAAATACCCGGTTATTGCTTTTCTGGCTATTTCCAGATACTTCTTGATTTCTGCAGGTTCGGTCAGAAAATGAAACGCTGCACGATCATGCCAGCAACTATAAGTCCTGGTTGGCTCGAACTCTGTTATATCACCAATCATCCATTTTACTACATCGGCTCTTTTCCCCAATCTTTGTTTTGCTCTTTGAATAGCTTCTCCGGAAATATCAAGAACCGTGATGTCTTCATATCCCTCATCCAAAAGGCAATCCACCAGTTTACTGTCACCTCCTCCAATATCAATAATAGCCGAACTTTTTAACAGATTAAATTTCCGGATCATCGACATTGAGGTTTCAGGAATGTTTTGAGTCCAGCTTACCTGGCCAGGTTGCATCGATTGATAGATTCTATCCCAATGTATTTTTCTGGAAAAAGCCATAGACTGAAATGAATCCAAAGATAATGCTGATTTTCCGGCAAGCCATCAATCAGTAAATAAACTTTAATTGAATTCAGTTGTGATGAAGTGTTTTCTTTTGATTGACCAGGATGGTAACAATCCCTGCTGCAATGATAGCCGGGAGTACCAGCAGAAACATTCCCCATGACCAGCTTTTCTTTCCTGTTGAAGGATCGTAACTGAAGCATGAAAGAAAATTATTATTTCCTGGAAGTGGATAGGACAATATGAATTCATTGTTAATACTCTTTATCAGCGAATAGATGGCCTGCTGATCTCTTAAGCCGATTAAATTTTTAGTCACATATCCGTCTGTGTTAATTCCTGACAAGAGTGCCTCATGATCTAATTGTTGCCGATCTTCATCCCATACTGGATTAAAGGCAAGAGATGACGTTAATTCGCTAATCTGTGGAGTCACTGCAAAGATCCAGTTGGGGTCATTCTCGCGTGCATACTGCTTTGCCATTCTTGCCATATCTTCAAACTGATCACGCGGATCAAAGCTGATCACCAGTACCTTAAAGTTTTCTTTCGGATCTGTATGCAAATGACTAATCTGCTCCGAGAGATTCAGAAGCAACGGTGAACAAATGCCGGTACACCGGGTAAAGATCAATGCAACGATTAACGGAGACCGGCTGTAAAGAACAGATAACTTTTGAGTACCGTCTTTAGTCAGAACAGGAACATCAGCGATCTGGTTATAGACATTTTTTTCTTCTGAGAAATCAAACTTGCCTTTCTGAGCCTGAGCAAATTGTACGACTGATAAAATCAGGCAGCAGCAGATGATCTTGGAGAAAATACTTTTAGACATTTATTAACAATCTCACCCAGGAAAAGCAGGATAGCAATCACATAGATCGTTGCAAACCATCCACCATAACTTGCCAGGTTTCTGCCTAAAGCAAGTTCATCCGGGTAAACCGAATATCTTCTGGGAATCGAGTAAGCACCTGCTATATAAAACATCAGGACAAAGCCAAACCCACCAATGAGTAGAAGACCGATTCTCAGCTTTTCTGACCGTGGTACCACTTTTGTCCCAGCAAATTCATTCGCAACCCAGTAAAAGAAAGCAAGGCTGAACAATACATTACCCATTGCATTATAGGTATGGAAGTGAGCAGGTACCCAAAGTGTATTATGCAGAACAAAATTATTTGAAATGGTAGCATCAATTACAGCACCGAATCCGCCAATAATCCAGCCAATAACACCAATGAAGAATAAAGTATTGGTAAGAGACCATTTAATCGGATTTTTATAAACCAGTATTACAATACTAAAAACAGTTACTGCTGCCGAGGGTAAACTTGCAAAGTAAGATGCAAACTGACCAACTAACTGAAGGCCAACCGGCTGAACAAAGTCCATATACAGATGGTGGAAAAAAGCTGTCAGAACAAAAACCAGGGTGCAGTTCCATGCTAATGCAACATACCAGGTTGTTTTAAATTTTGGACGGCCGCTCACTTCTGGGAACAATTCGTACAGCGTTGCTACTCCAAGGTATAATGCTTCATTAATAATCGTATGACCAAAGAAATAGGTCAGATTCTTAATTAACAACGCATCATTGGTAAAAGTTCCGTTCGAGTAATATTCGGCAAACAACAATACTAAAAGAATAACAGCCGTAATCAGGCAAATCAGGATTCCAATTAATGAAACGGTAGTAATCAGAATAAAGGGAGGAGTTTCAACCAGGTATCCCCTTTTAAAATGCTGCCAGGCAAATGACTGTGCCAAGGAGTATTTCTTATAAATCTGCATGAGCATTGCAACTGTCCAGACGGTCCATCCAATGCCAAAGATTGCAATTGAATACAAAAACAAAGGAGTTGCCCAACTTTCCCAGGCTACAAAAAACGGAAGCGGATAGAGGAATGTCCAGCCTGCATGAAAATAACCTACAAAGGTGGATGTCCATAACATTACAAGCCCGATCACTGTCAAAACCAACGCAAAAACATTGACAGCGGTTGATACTTTCACATAACGTGCCATCAGATAATTAACAGCCATCATTCCTGCAACCGACCAGATTCCGACCATGGTTACTCCGTGAGCAGTCATTAATGAGAAAAATGTAACTGGCGAGAGTTCAATATCACCTCCCTGGTTAAAGCGCATAGTTATTCCGAAAATTGCAGTTATTACGAACACTACCAGTATGGCAATAATCCATACTGATGTGACTCTTTTTAAAGACAGATTTATCATAGATCTTAATTTATTTTTTTGTGATAAACAGTGTTAGAATCATTTTTCAGCAGCAGCTTCGGTAACGGTCAAAGAGCCCCGCATGAAAGAATGTGCATTTCCGCAATATTCAAGGCAAAATATATTATAATGGCCAGGTGTAATAAATCTCCATCTGAGCCGGTTCACATAGCCGGGCATTGCCTGGGTTTGTGCTACAATTTCACCTCTCGAATCATAAATCCCAAATCCATGATTCACATCCAGACTGGTAACTCGGAATTCTACCAATTCATCTGCCGGAATTACAATATCCTCTCCTCCACCCGGCTTCTTGGGATCAATCGCCTGATTTGACATTATAAAATTATACTGCTTGGCAGCTATAAAAACTACATGAGAAGGATTCTCTCCCGAAAACCTGAAATAAGGTGATTTGGGAATAGTAATTGAAAGAAAAACAGCTGAAAGTGCGAACAAAATGATAAAGGCAGTAAATCGCTTTCTTAATGGATTCTCCATACCTCCATGCTCCTGGCTGCTCAATTTTGATGTCGAATAAATAAACCAGGCCGTAATGGCAATTGCTCCTGCTGTGAATAGAAAGATCAATAAAAGTTTAGGCTGTAAGCTCATAATCTGAATTATAAGATTAAAAAAGTTGGTTTGCTTAAGGTTCTGTACTAAATATTAAAAAGTTTTCATGGCTGATGAACCAATTCAGAACTGATTCAATCAATTCGGCAAATATAGAAGTTTTTAATAAAAGCAATCAAATACCTTAATTGAATTACTAACCCCTTTCATAACTTCCTCTTAATAACCAGAATTTCTAAGTCACACCGTCAATCTTTTCAGTGACTTGCCACACCTATGATTTCCCTTTATAGCAATAATTCGGACTCACCAATAGACACAAAAGTTATATCAGAAAAGGATTCGGAATACATCAGCCTGATCTTCAATGTCTGAAGATCAGGTAAACTACAGGTAAGACTTAAACGAATCTATCTCCTACATGCTTTACATCTGTAAATAATTAGGATAACAGCTGGATGCTTCTAAAGTCAGGCATGATCTGAATCGTATAATAACTCTTGTCTTATATGTTCACACACAATGTTTAATGGATTGTTCAACTGATGACATAATTTAAATTGACCCAATGACTTATCACATCACCTGAACATGATTCCCTGAGTCAACTTTATCAGCCAAGCTATTTCGTTAAATCACCTCCAAACCCGACTCTTTTCAGGATTATTCGCAACAAGAATAAACCTTACTGAGGTTGATACCGTTTAATCCAATTACCATTATCTTTACACCCATGAGAATTGCAGTAATGATACTTGCCTCCTATATTCTGGCATTATCTTTTATGCCGTGCTCCGATAACGAGAACTGCAGCAATTCAATAAAAGATGAAAATGTGTTAGCCGATACTTCTCCGTATCAACACAGCGGACACCAGGATCAGTGTGCTCCCTTTTGTAGCTGCTCCTGTTGCGGTCAGCCGTGCAGTATTAGTTTAGTTCAAGATTTTTCCCAGATAAACAATTCTCCGATTGCCAGTTCTTTTTTGGATTTTGATTCAGCCTTCCCGGCAGAAATTTATTTTAATATCTGGCAACCACCCAAATCCTGTTAACTGACCCGGTTGATCCCGGGGCTTTTAATTTGTTCTGAATAGTCAGGACAAGAACATGTTGCGAATGTCTAAACCGGCTAAGCACTCATTCATTTTAAAACAGGATCTAATCAATGCTAAACAGAATCATTGCATTCAGTATTAAAAATAAATTCTTAATCGGGCTCCTGACCCTAGTTCTCATAGTCTGGGGGCTGTGGAGTGTCGTTCGCCTTCCGATTGATGCGGTTCCTGACATCACAAATAATCAGGTTCAGATTATAACCCTTTGTCCTTCACTTGCCAGCCAGGAAGTTGAACAACTGGTCACCTATCCGATTGAACAAAGCATAACCAACCTTCCGGATGTAGAAGAACTAAGAAGCATTTCCCGATTTGGTCTTTCGGTTATAACCGTTGTTTTTAACGAATCAACTGATATCTACTTTGCCAGGCAACTCATTAATGAACGGTTAAAGGAAGCAGCTGATCAGCTTCCAGCAGAAGTCGGAATGCCGGAGATGGCACCTGTAAGCACAGGGCTTGGCGAGGTATTCCAATACATCATTCATCCCCAGCCGGGAAGTGAAAACAAGTACTCGGCCATGGATCTGAGAACCATGCAAGACTGGATCGTAGCCCGTCAGTTATATGGTACTCCCGGCATTGCCGAAGTTAACAGTTTCGGAGGCCGGTTAAAACAATATGAAGTGGCTGTTAATCCCGACCGGTTATTGGCCATGAATGTTTCTATTCCTGAAATTTTTACAGCACTTGAACAAAACAATGAGAATACCGGAGGTGCCTATATTGACAAAAAACCCAATGCTTACTTTATTCGAGGTGTTGGACTGATCAGTTCATTTGATGACATCAGAAATATTGCAGTCAAAAAAAATCCAAATGGTATTCCCATACTAATTAAAGATGTTGCTGAAGTTCGTTTAGGAAGCGCAGTCCGTTACGGTGCTATGACTTATAATGGTGAAAAAGATGTAGTAGGCGGAGTAATTATGATGTTGAAAGGTGCTAACAGTGCTGAAGTGGTAAAACGGATTAAAGAAAAAATTCCGGTAATTCAGAAATCGCTTCCGGCTGATGTTGTCATTGAACCCTTTCTTGACCGGACAGATTTGATTAGTCGTGCTATTTCAACCGTTGAGCGCAATCTGACTGAAGGAGCATTGATTGTAATTTTTGTTCTGGTGCTTTTTCTTGGAAATTTCAGAGCCGGGCTGATTGTTGCTTCTGCAATTCCGCTTTCAATGCTGTTTGCTCTTGGAATGATGAATATATTTGGTGTGTCAGCCAATCTGATGAGCCTCGGTGCTATTGACTTCGGGTTAATTGTTGATGGTGCAGTTATCATTGTTGAAAATATATTTTACCAGATCAATGCAAGGCCGGTAAAAACCAGAATAACCCGGGCAGAAATGGATAAGACTGTTTTTCAGAGTGCAAGCCAGATGATGAACAGTGCTGCCTTCGGACAGATCATCATCCTGATTGTCTATCTGCCGGTTCTTTCACTTGCCGGTATTGAAGGTAAAATGTTCAGGCCGATGGCACAAACCGTTTCCTTTGCCATTACCGGTGCGCTCATCTTATCAGTTACTTACATTCCGATGATGAGTGCCCTCTTTCTCAAAAGAGAAGCATCACATCATAAAAACATCAGTGATAGAGTTATCAGCTTTCTCCAAGGTATTTACACACCGTTACTTAATAAGGCCCTTCAGTTCAAACGCGGTGTTCTCACCGCCTCTATTCTTGTTTTTGCAATTTCACTTTATCTTTTCTCCCGCATGGGAGGTGAGTTTATACCAACACTTCAGGAAGGTGATTTTGCCTTTCATTGCATTCTTCCGCAAGGCACCTCCATCTCTCAAAGCCTGGAAACATCAATGCAGGCATCCCGGCTGATTAAAGAATTTGATGAAGTGCAAATGGTGGTCGGCAAAACAGGAAGTGCAGAAGTACCAACGGATCCAATGCCACCTGAAGTCACTGATCTGATTATTATCCTGAAACCAGTTAAAGAATGGACAAGAAAGATTTCTTATGCTGAGCTTGGAGATGAAATCATGGAAAAACTAGAAGTCATTCCCGGAGTATTCTTCGAAAAAAGCCAGCCGATTCAAATGCGTTTTAATGAACTCATGACAGGAGTCAGGCAGGATGTTGCAGTAAAAATATTCGGAGAAAATGTAGATACCTTACTGGCGTATGCCAATAAAATTACTCCGCTAATTCAAACCATAAAAGGTGTGACTGCTCCAAGTATTGAACGGGTAATCGGCTTACCTCAGCTTGTTATCAATTATAACAGGTCGCAACTTGCAAACTATGATTTGACAATCGAACAAGTGAATCATATTGTTAGTACGGCATTTGCCGGAGGTCAGGCGGGAGTTGTTTACGAAAACGAAAGAAGGTTTGCCCTGGTTGTCAGGCTGGATAGTTCTTTCAGGTCAGAAATTGAGGAAATTGGCCAGCTTTATATTCCGGCAAAAAACGGAACCCAGATTCCCCTGTCACAAGTTGCAGATATCAGCATCTCCACCGGGCCTGCACAGATCAGCCGTGAAGACGGTAAGCGCAGAATTGTTATTGGATTTAATGTAGAAGACCGCGATGTTGAAAGTGTGGTTGAAGAGATCGAAGAACAATTCAATGAACGAATTCGTTTACCTGACGGATACTATTACACTTTTGGTGGGACCTTTGAAAATTTCAGGGAAGCATCACAGCGGCTGCTGATTGCTGTTCCGGTTGCCCTGCTTTTGATTTTTATTCTTCTGTTTTTTACCTTTCATTCAGTAAAACAGGCAGTACTGATTTATACAGCAATTCCGATGAGTGCAATTGGTGGCATTTTCGCATTATTATTTCGTGATATGCCATTCAGTATTTCGGCCGGGATCGGATTCATTGCCTTGTTTGGCGTTGCTGTTCTCAACGGTATTGTCTTAATCGGAACATTTAATCAATTAGAAAAAAATGGTATGAAAAACATCATTCAGCGAATTCGGGAAGGTACCTCGCTGCGACTGCGACCAGTACTGATGACAGCTACAGTTGCTTCATTGGGTTTTCTCCCGATGGCATTAGCTCATGGACCGGGTGCCGAAGTCCAGAAACCTCTGGCAACAGTGGTCATTGGCGGATTGATTTCAGCAACTTTTCTGACTTTATTTGTTCTGCCGGTACTCTACCTGTTAATTTCTGAGAAATCAGCAATAAAATTCAGTTCAGTCAAACTGATTCCATTGCTGCTATGCAGTCTCGGAGAAGCAAATGCTCAAAAGGTACTGACAGCCAATGAAGCAGTGAATCTTTCTCTCAGGAACAACCTGAGCCTACAATCGCAGTGGCTGAACATTCAATCATCTGAGCATCTGAAGCGATCGGTATTTGAGCTTCCTAAATCGGAACTTGGCTTGCAATACGGTCAATACAGCAGCATTCATTATGATCTGGGTTTTCAGGTAAACCAGTCCATTCCTTTTCCGGGTTATTATTCAGCAAAATCCAAACTGCTCCGGGCCGAATCGCAAGAAGCACATCTTCAGCTTCAACTTACAGCTAATGAAGTAAAAGCAAGGGTTTTGTCAGAGTTCAGTAAACTGCAATTTCTTCAGCTGGCAATCAGCCGGCTGAACCGGTTAGACAGTTTATACAATGGTCTGGCTGAAGCAGCTTCTCTGAGACTGGCAACCGGTGAATCCAGTTTGCTTGAAAAAACAACTGCAGATGCAAAACGAGGTCAGATTACACTCTTACTCAAACAATATGAAACTGAATATGCCGTCTCCTGCAACTCCTTAAAAGCCCTGCTAAATATGGATGAAGACTTTATTATTGATACAACACATGCTTTGCACCCGTTAACTTTAGAAATTGAGATTGACACATCACTGATATCAGATAATCCGAAACTTCAGCTTCAGTACCAGTATGCAGTTATTGCCGGTATAAATCAAAAAGTAGAAAGAAATACTGCCCTGCCCGATTTTACACTTGGCTATTTTAATCAGTCATTAACAGGTCCGCAAACTGTCAACGGAGAAGAAATCTTTTTCACTCGCGATAAGCGGTTTACCGGAGTTAATGCGGGAATTAGCATTCCACTAACTTTTTTCAGTAACTCATCTAAAATAAAATCACTTAGGTTCAAACAACAATCATTAGAAAAAGAAGCTGAAAATAGCCGGCTATCCCTTCAGACACAATTATGGAATGCATTTCAGCAATATGAATTCAGCCAGTATCAGTTCAACTATTATAAGAATACTGCTGTGCCAAATGTAGAAATAATCATCCGCACAGCAAACAGCGGATTCCGGAATGGAGAAATCGGATATATTGAATACCTGAAGGCTCTTGAGACTGCAACCGAAATTCAGTTAGGATACCTGAGTACTGTTCATCAACTCAATCAAAGTATTATTACCATTAACAATCTGATCTGTAAATAAGCAATTATGACTCATCCTTTCATCTCAAGAAGTATCATACTAGCCTTACTTCTTTCAGGCTGTAACCCCAAAAGCGATGACCTCAACACTGAAACCGGTCATCACGAAACTGCCAGATCAAGTACCACTTCACTGACTACAGCTCAGATGAAAGCTATTCAACTTGAACTTGGCACGATTGAAAAGAAACAGCTGACTGCATCCTTAAAAGCAAACGGCCTGTTGAGTGTACCGAATAATAATAAAGCAACCGTTAATTCTCTTTTCGGAGGAATTGTTACCACTATCCTGGTTCAGACCGGTAACAATGTTTCCAAAGATCAGACTATTGCAACTCTGGCTAATTCCGAATTTATTGTCATGCAGGAGGAATATCTGTCAACAGTTGCCAAAGCTGAATTTGCCCAACTGGAATATGACCGGCAACTGGCAATGAAAGAAGAAAACGCCACTTCATTAAAGTCCTTTCAGCAAGCCGAGTCTGAGCTAAAATCTCTGAACGCAAAACAAGCCAGTCTGAAGGCTCGTCTGATCCTGGCCGGATTGAATCCGGACAGCCTTTCGGAAAAAAATATCAGCCCGGTTATCAGTATTAAGAGCCCCATCAGCGGAGCAATCAGCAAGATAAATGTGAATATTGGCAGCCTGGCTGATGCCAACACTTCAATTGCCGAAATAGTAGATAACAGTCAGCTTCACCTGGATCTTTATGTTTATGAAAAAGATCTGAAAAAACTTGCTATTGGCCAGACGATTCACTTTACACTGACCAATAATCCGGGTAAAGAATATGATGCCGATATTTATTCAATCAGCAATACGTTTGAGCCAAATACCAAAGCTGTGGCAGTTCATGCAACTGTTAAAGGAGATAAGCATGGGTTAATTGACGGAATGAGTATCACTGCATTAGTGAGTCTTGACCAGGCAACTGTTGATGCAGTTCCGGTGAAAGCAATTGTAAATTATGACGGGCTTGATTATATCTTTATAGTTAAAGATTCATCGGCTTTCTCAATTCAATCCCTGCATAATCAGCCCGTAGATGGTCACCTTCATCAGGCTTCCAGTCAGCCTGTCAACCTGAATACAGAAACTACCTTTAAACGTATTCTGATCCGAAAAGGAACAACAGATGTCGGATACAGTGAAATCACCCTGCTGGAAGATGTTCCGCCCGGCTCCTGGATTGTAACCAACGGGGCTTTCTTTCTCATGGCTAAAATAACAAACCAGGGTGAAGAACATGAACATTGACACACATCCATATTCAAAAGAATTTTAGAAATTTACCCTCATGAAAAAACTTACAATCACCCTGCTGGTAACCATGTCTGTTACATTTTTCAGCTATAGCCAGAAAACAGAGAAACAAACAATCACCATTGCAACCAATATTTATTGTAACCATTGTCTACAATGCGGGAGCTGTGCAATCAACATCAACAGCCAGATCCGAAATCTAAATAAAGGAATAAGTAAGATTGTGGTAAAACCGGAAGACAACACAATCACAGTAACCTTTAACAGTGAAAAGACAAATCCTGATAAAATCAGAGCAGCCATTAATGCTGCCGGATATGATGCAGATGAACAGAAGGCTACAGCTGAGGCTGTCAGCCGGCTGGATGCTTGTTGCCGAAAGAAATAACATTCCGGTTTTGCCCCGGCCTTAATTTGCTCCGTCAGGTTCATACGATTGAATTCAAAGTACCATTAAATTGAAATTTCCGCTAAAAGATAAGCGCTTTCAACTCCTGCTTTTTGCAGTAATCGTTGTTTTGGTCCTAGAATTTTTATCCATTATGGGGATTGACCTGCCCAGACCATTTGGACCTATTCTGTTGGGAGTCTTTATCCTGGGTGTTGGTTACAATGTTCTTTGGAAAGGAATCAAATCACTTTTCAGACTGAAATTCAGCAGCATCAGTCTGTTGATGACAATTGCTGTGATTGCCGCATTTTATCTGCAAGAATATCCTGAAGCTGCCGTTGTGATTGTATTGTATGTGTTGAGCGAAAAGCTTGAAGATATCGGAATTGAAAATTCAAAAT
>JADLBQ010000008.1 GCA_020847635.1 Bacteroidia bacterium | reverse complement strand
CTGATGATTGACTATAATCTTGGTTGTTCAATTCAACAGAAATATGAACTGAAAAAAATTAATAATGACTATTTTGGAGAAGAGTAATGAGGGGAAGGGCTACTCAAATTTCAGACAAATTGGTAATTAACAGATGGAGCAGATGAATTTCAGCAAAGAGACAAAGTTTAATTTATGAGTTTGAGCTTAATGGTGGTAGGAAAAAGCGGTTCCTTCTGAAAAGGTTAATCAAAAAGTGTTTTTAATATGATAATTTATTATTGGCGCTGGTGGTCAGGATTCATAAATATGAAATTCAGAGTCTTTGGAGTTTTCTTTATGATACTTCTTCCGTTTTCTGCAATGCCTCAAACGGGTGGAAACAACACCTTTGAGTTTTTAAATCTGGCTGCTCCTGCACGCATTGCAGCATTGGGTGGGAACCTGATATCAGTAATTGACAATGACTTGAATCTGGCATTTCAGAATCCTGCTGTGTTGAATGAGCAAATGAATAAAACAGTTACATTTAATTATGTACCTTATCTGGCTTCAGTCAAATTTGGATATGCAGCTTATGGTTTCAACGTACCCAAGGCAGGAATGCTTTCTGCCGGAATTCATTACGTAGATTACGGAGATTTTGACTGGACAGATGATACCGGGAATAAACTGGGAACCTTCTCGGCTGCTGAGTATTCGTTTAATCTTTCATGGGCAAAAAAATTATTTGAAGGCATTCAAACGGGAGTTACTCTTAAAACGATTTATTCCAAGTTAGAATCCTATACATCAACCGGAGTTGCAGCCGACCTGGGATTGCATTACCAGAGTCCATCCGGGCATTTCTCAGCCGGAGGAGTTATCAGAAATGCAGGCCGGCAGCTTAAGTCTTATACTGATGGAAACCGTGAACCGCTTCCGGTTGAAATACAAGCAGGCGTTTCTTACTTACTGCCAAAAGCACCATTTAGATTGAGTATGACTGTTCATAATCTTGAAAAGTGGAATCTGGGCTATATCAATCCGAACGAGCAAGGTAAGGTTGATTTGCTTACCGGTGACACTTCGGTACTGAAGATTTCACTTTTTGAAAAAATTACTCGTCACCTGACACCTTCCGTTGAAGTGTTAATTACCAAAAACTTTAATCTAAGGCTGGCTTATAATCTGATGCGAAGGCGGGATTTGTTGTATGAATCACATCGTTCCATGGCCGGATTGTCGTTTGGTATCGGATTTAGAGTTTCGAAATTTGTGCTAAGCTATGGTCTGGCATCGTACAATTCTGCCGGATCATCAAGCCATTTCTCCATTTCAACAAACCTGGGGCACTACCAAAAGAAAGAAGCTGGAGAGAAATCCAATGATTAAAGGCGGGAGGCCATTAGCAGATTGAGATCGCGAAACGGAAGCCTGCATACATCACTTACAATCTTATTAGTAATAATTCCTTTGTACATATAAACACCAGAACGGATGTGCTTTTCTTTCCAGAGCATTTCGTCAAGCCCGCCTTCTTCACCAATGGAAAGCAGGATGGGTGAGAAAATGTTGCTTAGCGCATAGGAAGCAGTACGTGATACCCTGGAAGCTATATTGGGGACACAGTAGTGAATCACCCCGTACTTTCTGAAAACCGGATTGGTATGCGAAGTAACTTCAGAAGTTTCAAAACAGCCGCCCTGGTCAATACTGACATCAATAATAACACTTCCGTTTTTCATCTGACTGACCATTTCCTCAGTTACAACAATGGGAGTACGGCCATTACGGGCTGCCAGTGCTCCAATAACAACATCAGCTGAGAGAAGAGCTTTTCGGATATGAGAAGGATTGAGAGTTGAAGTATAAATACGGGTTCCGAGGTTTTGCTGAAGTCTGCGAAGTTTATACAGCGAGTCATCGAATACTTTAACCCGTGCACCAAGTCCCATAGCTGCCCGGGCTGCATATTCACCAACGACTCCTGCACCAAACACTACAATCTCAGTGGGTGGTATTCCGGTAATACCACCCAGAATTTCACCTCTGCCAGAAAAGGTATTACTAAGGTATTCGGCAGCTACCAGAATAGAAGTGCTGCCAACAATTTCACTTAGGGTTTGAATAACAGGTAAGGCACCTGAGTTATCACGGATATACTCATAAGCCAAAGCAGTTATTTTTTTACTGGTAAGCCGGTTTATAAACTCTCTGTCTTGCATGGCTATTTGCAAGATTGAGATCAGAGTCTGCTTCTGCTGCATCAGTTCCTGTTCTTCAGGTGATGGCGGGGCAACTTTAAGAATCAGGTCAGCCTGATAAACTTCTTTAGTAGAATAAACAATGTGAGCTCCGGATTCACTGTAATCAGCATCGGCAAAACTCGAATTGTTTCCGGCCCCGGCTTCTATCAGAATCCGGTGACCATTATTGGTCAACAGTCTTACTGCTTCGGGGACAAGAGCAATCCGGTTTTCCTGAAAAGAAGTTTCCTTTGGAATTCCGATATAAAGATTTTTGCCTTTTAATTCTACTTCAAGCATACTTTCCTGTGGCAGAAGTACAGACTGAACTTCGCCTGACACAGGTGGTTTGGTGGCTCCCGGATTACTCATGCTGTTGTATTGTTATAGTTCGTTGGTTGCCGCTCACATCAATAAAAACTTTCATACAATCTGGCGGTAACAGATTGGATATTTTTTCTGGCCATTCAATAAAGCAGTAATAGTTACTGAAGAGATACTGTTCATATCCCAGATCAAAAGCCTCCTGCTGGGATTTGATCCGGTAAAAATCTAGATGAAAAATCGGATTGCCGCCTGTAAGACGGTATTCATTAACAATACTGAAAGTAGGGCTGGACAGGACATCTTCTGTGCCCAGCATTTTACAGATAACTTTGATAAGTGTTGTTTTACCTGCACCCAACTGCCCGTAAAATGCAACTACCTTGTGTTGTTCTGAATGTTTAATAATATAAGTTGCAGGATGAATTAAGTCATCGGGACATTGACTGGTAAACTTACTGGTTAGGTCAGAAGTCGGCTGCCGGCTACTCATATTACATTTCAGGAAAGCAGTACGAAGGTAGGAAACAGATTGCTAATAAACTGGTTTGTTCTGATCTTTTATCCTTTAGAGCCCATCAGGCAAAAAGGAATAATCATTTCTTCGGGAGAAATTCCCCCATGCTGAAAAGTATTTCTGTAATGATTCACATAATAATTAAAATTGTTAGGGTAGGCAAAGAATTTGTCATGCTTGATAAAAATATAGGTTGAACTGAGCTTAAGTCTTGGCAGCAGCGCATCAGCCGGATTTTTGATTTCAAGAACATCTTTCTTCTCATAACTAAGGTTTTTTCCTTGTTTGTAGCGCAGATTGGTATTGGTATTGCGGTCACCTATAACTTTTGAAGGTTCTTTAACGCGTATGGTACCATGATCAGTTGTGATAATCAGTCGGCAGGGGTTCTCACTCAATTTTTGAAGAAAATCAAATAAAGGAGAATGTTCAAACCAGCTTCTGGTTATGCTCCTGTAAGCCGACTCATCTTCTGCCAGTTCACGAATGACTTTCATATCGGTCCGGGCATGAGAAAGCATATCAACAAAATTGTACACAATTACATTCAGTTTATTCTGCATCAGCTGGCTGACATTATCAGCTAACAGCTTCCCTTTGTCGAGATCCGTAATTTTGATGTAGGAGAATTTTACCTGTTTCCCGTACATCTTAAACTGTTCAGCAAGGAAAAATTCCTCATTCAGGTTTTTGCCTTCATCCTCATCATCATTAAACCACATTTTCGGAAATCGTTTTTCGATTTCAGATGGCATAAGGCCGGCAAAAAATGCATTACGGGCATATTGGGTAGCAGTTGGCAGAATGCTGAAATAGGCAGATTCCTCATTCAGGTTAAAATAATTTCCAATTAACGGCTGAATGACTTTCCATTGGTCAAACCGAAGGTTGTCAATAAGTACCAGAAATACCGGAACCTCAGATTGGTCAATTACCGGTATTACTTTCTTCTTAAAAATCTGATGAGAAAGAACAGGGGTTTTATCGTCTGGCTGGCGCAGCCATTTGAGGTAATTTTGTTCAACAAACCGGCTGAACTGGAGTCCTGCTTCGTTTTTCTGCATGGCTAAAATATCATACATGCTTTTATCCTGGATATTTTCCAGTTCCAGTTCCCAGTAGATTAGTTTTTTATAAACCTCAGTCCATTCTTCTGCTGACAATTTCTCGTTCAGAGTCATTCCGATGTTTCTGAATTCCTGCTGGTAGCTGAGATTTGTTTTCTCAGTTATGATTCTCAATTGTTCCAGATTCTTTTTAAGGGTTAGCAGCAATTGATTCGGATTGACCGGCTTAATCAGATAATCGGCAATTTTACTTCCAATTGCTTCTTCCATGATTCCCTCATCTTCACTCTTTGTAACCATAACCACCGGGATTTCAGGGACAACAGTTTTTATTTTTCCAAGTGTTTGAATTCCGGACGGGCCAGGCATATTTTCATCCAGAAATACAATATCAAACCGCGACTTTGTTATTAAATCAATAGCATCATTGCCATTTGTGGCAGTTGTAACTTCATATCCTTTTTCATTTAAAAACAGAATATGTGGTCTTAAGAGATCAATCTCATCATCAACCCAGAGAATCATTGGTTTATCCATTTCTTATAGTGAATCAGCTGCAAAGCAAGCAGGTTTAAGTTTCAGAAGCCGTTAAAGTTAAGTGAAAACACAGTATTGCTGACGGGTCAGGTAATTGATTTACTTTCGCCCGAATGACCGGCTATAAAATATTTAACGATCCTTTGTACGGATTTATTACAGTTCCGCGAGGTATTTTGCTTGATCTGATTGATCATCCGTACATGCAGCGGCTGCACCGGATTCGTCAGCTTGGTCTTTCTTATCTGGTTTATCCTGGAGCATTGCATACCCGTTTTCATCATGCACTCGGAGCTTTGCATCTTGTTCAGCAGGCAATTGAAGTGCTGCGGTCAAAGGGAGCCCGGATTTCAGAGGCAGAAGCAACCGGAGTTCAGATTGCAGTTTTGCTTCATGACATTGGTCATAGTCCCTATTCACACCTGCTCGAAAACGTGATAGTTAAAGATAAAGGCCATGAGGAACTAACCTTGCTTTTTATGAAAGAATTGAACAGGGAATTTAAAGGTGAGCTTAATACTGCCATCCGGATTTTTCAGAACCGGCATCCCAAAAAGTTTCTTCATAACCTGATTTCCGGGCAGCTCGATATGGACAGGCTTGATTACCTTAACAGGGATAGTTTTTTTACCGGAGTAGCAGAAGGGGTTGTAAGTAACGACCGGATCATTAAAATGCTGAATGTTCATAGAGACCAGCTGGTAGTTGAAGAAAAAGGAATTTATTCAATTGAAAAATTCCTGATTGCTCGCAGGCTGATGTACTGGCAGGTTTATTTGCATAAAACGGTTTTGTCGGCAGAAAAACTATTAGTGAATATTACAATGCTAGCAAGAAAAATGGCTCATGAGGGCAATCTGGCTTTTATTCCGGTTTCACTTCAGCCTTTCTTTTTTTCAGATAAGCCATTAGGTGATAAAGATATTGTCAGCAAGTTTTCATTGATTGACGATGCTGATGTCAGTTACAGTGTTAAACACTGGATGATGACAGAAACAGGGGCACTTCAGCAGTTATCTGGAATGCTTATCAACAGGAAACTTTATAAAATCAGATTGAGTAATAAACCCTTTGCAACCAATGAAATAATTCAGGCAGAAAAATCAACAAGGTCAGCAGCCGGCAGCAGTCTGCCAAATCTTCGCTTTTTCACTTCTCATGGTTCTGTTACAAATAGTGCCTATAACAGAAGTGATCAGATTTTAATATTGTTTAAGGATGGATCTGTTAAAGATATTGCTTCAGCTTCTGATCTGCCAAATATTTCGGTAATGAGTAAGGTAGTGCGTAAATATTTCCTATACTGGACATCAAAGCACTGAACAAACAGAATGCTTACTGGGCTTTTACAACTGTTGAAATAGTGTCAATTTTAATTTCAACTCCATCTGCTTTAACAGCAGTAATTGCTTTCAGGATAATGGTATCACCCTCTTTCACATCATTTTTCAGGAATTCATGGGCCAGGATCGAAGTGCCTCCCTGATCACCAAGACCGAATGATTTTGTCTGCAATGGCTTACGAGTAAAAACAGTAAACTCGAAAGATGAAAGAGTTGCTTTTTCGTTTCCACAAATAATAGTGAGTGGCCGCTCTTCCGACCATCTCAATAATTCTTCACTTGTCATTCCGTCTTTCTTAGAGGTCAGCGAACAGGTTACCTGCGCATCCAGATAGGAAATATTTACAAT
>JADLBQ010000007.1 GCA_020847635.1 Bacteroidia bacterium | reverse complement strand
TTATCCTGACGCATCATGCTCTTAATCATACTGAAGTTACTTAACCCGGGAATCAGGATAATGGATGGAACCACTTTGTTCATCATGTTATTTTGTGGAAATCCGGTGAGTCTTCAATTCTTTTCTTCTGAGTATCGAAGCTGAGTAAACAAGAATAAGTCCCAATATAAAAAATAGAATCAAAGCGATCACCGAATTTCTCATACTTCCTGTAAGTTCTTCAATCAGACCGTAAGAAGCCGTACCAATAACAAGCCCGATTTTTTCGCATATATCGTAAAGACTAAAGTAGGATGCCGTATCATGTGTATCGGGCAATAACTTAGAATACGTTGAACGCGACAGGGATTGAATACCACCCATAACCAGGCCAACCAGGAAAGCAATGGTATAAAACTGCATTGAAGTAGTTGTGTAATAAGCAGCAATACAGATGACAATCCAAACGCAGATTGCTGTTATTAATGCTCTGAAATTTCCCATTCTGTACGACAGGCCTGAAAACAGGTAAGCACCACCGATAGCTACAAACTGAATAATTAAAATAGTGATTATAAGCTGGCTGCTGTCAAGTTGCAATTCTTTATCTCCGAACAAAGCTGCAACATACATTACAGTCTGTACTCCCATATTGTAGAAAAAGAAAGAAAGCAGAAAAACAGGGAGCACTTTATGTTTTCTTATTTGGGTTAAAACATTTTTTAGTTCGTGGAATCCTTTGAAGAGCACATTCCCGTTTGAATATTTTTTTCTTGTTCTGGCCGGCAGGTACTTAAAAGTATAGAATGCAAATCCGGCCCACCAGGTTCCAACCAGCAGAAATGAAATGCGGGCAGGTAAACTGCCATCCTGTATTCCAAACAGCCCCGGCTGCATAATCATGATCAAATTGAAAATCAGTAACAGCGAACTGCCGGTATAACCCATTGCAAAGCCACGTGCACTTACCGCATCGTGGTGCTCTTTATCGGCAATTTCAGGCAGGAAGGCATTGTAGAAAACAATGCTCCCGGCCCAACCTATAGAAGCAAGAAAGAAACCCAGGATTCCTATCCACAGATTTTCTTTCCCGGTAAAGAAAAACAGAAATGCACAGGATGCTGAACCCAGGAAACAAAAGAACTGCATGAATGCTTTTTTTATTCCGCGGTAGTCTGCGATTCCGGCCAGCATGGGTGATAAAAAAGCAATGACCAAAAAGGATGCTGAGAGACTGTAGGAATAGAGAGCGGTATTGGTGTAGGTCCTACCGAACATCCTGACTGTATCATCTCCATTGGTCATTGTAACCGTTGAATAATATACCGGGAAGATAGCTGAGGTTATTACAAGCGAATATACGGAGTTAGCCCAGTCATACATAGCCCAGGCATTAATGGTCCGCTTGTCGTTTCGTTTAATGGTAATAATTTGCTCCCCCGGCATATTTTATCAGCCTGCTAATTTGAGAAATGATATTAACAGAAATGGTCTTTGTCAGCCAGGTTTGAATTATTTTTGTTCTGTTAAATTCAAAATCATGAAAAGAGGAAATTATAAATTCATCCTTGTTGTTGCTTTAACTATATGCCTGTTAAATACTTATGCCCAGGTTACTGCAGGGAATTCAAAGCATGGCTTAAGGAATCATCCAGACTTTCTCAGAAGTATCTCCTCTGATGATAGTTTACATGCAAATCATTACCGGATTTTTATTGATTCAATTAACTTCCTGGCACAAACAATACGGGCAAAAGCTGAAATTCATTTAGTTGCTAAAGTTGCTGATCCGGTCTTTGTAAATCTGGATTTACTTCAGCTTTCTGTTGATTCCGTTTTTTTAAACGGACAACCGGCACTGTATAGTTACAATGATACTACTATTTCAATACCTATAACTGCACCAATGTCCGCAGGTGATACCATGAATGTTAGAATTCATTACAGCGGAATGCCTAAACAGGATCCTTCTGGCTGGGGAGGTTTTTATATATCAGGCCTGTATGCGTTCAATCTTGGAGTAGGTTTTCAATCTGTCCCTCATAACCTTGGCAAAGTCTGGTTCCCCTGTATTGATGTGTTTACTGATAAAGCCACCTACGAATTCTTTATTACAACTGCTCCTGCAAATAAAGCCTTTGCCAATGGTGAACTGGTTTCCGAAACTCTCAATCCGGATGGTACTAAAACCTGGTACTGGAATATGACTGACCCAATACCTACCTACCTGGCATGTATGGCTGTTGGCCCTTACTACACAAAAACAACTACTTCAAACGGTATTCCTGTTGAATGGGCCTGCCTTGCTGCTGATACCGTTAAAGTCAGTAATACATTTCAGCATCTGGATACGATTGTTTCGGCTTATATCAATGCTTATGGAGCTTATCCGTTTCAGAAAATTGGTTATTTACTTGTTCCTTTTAATAGTGGAGCAATGGAACATGCTACTGCAATTTCTATTGGCAGGGCATTTATAAACGGTACACTGACGTATGAAACACTCTGGGCGCATGAACTGGCTCATATGTGGTGGGGTGATAAGGTTACCTGTAAGACAGCTCAGGATATGTGGCTTAATGAAGGATGGGCATCTTATAATGAAGGATTCGTTACTCAGCTCCTTTATGGCCAGCAGATGTATAAAAATTGGAATCATACCAACCACCGTCAGCTGGTTCAGTTTGCTCATGTCCCCCAGAATGACAGCACTGATCTGGCAATGAATAATATTCCGGATAATAAGACCTATGGTATGCATGTGTACCAGAAGGGTGCGGATATTATTCATACAATGAGAAACTACATGGGCGATTCTTCATTTTTTAATGGATGTAAATATTACTTGAACAATCGGGCTTATGGCAATGCTTCAAGCGAAGATCTGCGTGATGATTTGACTGCAGGCAGTGGTATAAATATGTCACGCTTTTTTGATGACTGGATTTTTACACCCGGCTGGCCGCATTTTTCAATTGATTCAGTAGTTTATGTTCCGGGCGGCCTGGATCACTATTTTGTTTATACCCGTCAGCGCTCAAGAGGCAATAACCATATTTATAAAATGCCGGTTGAACTGACATTCTCATCACCTGCAGGTGATACAACCCTGACCATCCTTATTGATTCGGTTACCAATGTTTTTCATATTCCATTAATTCAAACTGCCGACTGGATTATGCTTGACAGGAATCAGAAAGTCAGTGATGCAATTGTTGATTTTGAGAAGGATATTCTTTCAACCGGAATCCAGCAGTTTACCGAAACCGGTTTTTCAATGAATGTTCAGCAATTAGGGAATCCTGCTCCGCCTTTAATAAAAAATACTTTCAGGGTAGAGCATCATTATGTTACACCGGATGGATTTCAACATTCCAATCCCGGAATCCGGATCAGCGATTATCATTACTGGTCAGTTAACGGTAGAAACCTTCCTGGATTCCTGAGCAAAGCAACATTTAGCTATGACGGATCAACAAGCTTATCAAATGGATACCTGGATAATAACCTCATTACCGGAGTTGAAGACAGTGTTGTCATTCTTTACCGGAAAGGAGTTGGTGATGATTGGGAGGTAGTAAATGGCTTTACCCAAGTCATAGGAAGTGCCAGCGACAAAAGAGGAACCATTACAGTTGATACGCTTAAGTTTGGTGAATATGTGTTTGGATATTATGATTATTCAGTCAGCAATCAACAGGTGGACCCGGTGTTTTTCAATAAAATGTTTACTGTGAATCCAAATCCGGCTTCCACTGAATTCAGGTTTGAGCGGTTGTTAGCAAAAGACCAGCAGGCTTCCCTGAAAATATTTGATTGCAGAGGTACCATTGTTTTTGATAGCTTGTTTAAGGACTGTTTAAAATGGGAGGTAAGCAACATCCCGGCCGGAATTTATTTTGCCAATCTGATTGAAAAAGGGAAGGTCAGGCAAACCGAAAAGCTGGTGGTGCTGAAATAGGTCGTTTCAATTTTGCAATATAGCCAATCCCTACATTTGACCCTTTAACCTTCGTTGTATGGAAAATAAAAACAATACAAATTTTAAACCCTATATTTCGGCAACTGATTCACCACCCGAGTTTACTTTAAAATCAATACTGCTGGGCTCGGTTTTCGGAATTATATTCGGGATGAGTACAGTTTATCTTGCGCTGAAAGCCGGTTTAACGGTTTCGGCTTCCATTCCAATTGCTGTAATAGCAATTTCATTGGGAAAGAAATTTCTCAAGACTTCAATACTTGAAAATAATATCATTCAGACTACCGGATCTGCCGGTGAATCTATTGCTGCCGGGGTGGTATTTACCCTACCTGCCTTTTTGTTTCTGACCCCCGATGAAACCGGTACGAGCATTGGTTTCGGATATTTCAATTATTGGACAATTCTTACCCTTGCAATTTTCGGAGGTATGCTGGGTACCCTTATGATGATTCCCCTTCGCAGAAGCCTGATTGTAAAAGAACACGGTCAGCTTCCATATCCGGAAGGAACTGCTTGTGCTCAGGTACTCATTGCCGGTGAAAAGGGTGGTGACTTCTCAAAAACAGCCTATCAGGGTCTTGGCTTTGCAGTTCTCTATGCAATTACTCAAAAGGTTTTTCACGTTATTTCTGAAGTCCCTGAGTATATAACCCGGCAAACCAATAAATATTTTCCATCAGCTAATGTAAGTGGTGAGATAACTCCTGAATACCTGGGCGTAGGTTATATCATTGGTCCAAAGATTGCCGGGGTGTTGGTTGCCGGAGGTGTTCTTGCCTGGTTGGGATTAATACCATTGCTGGCTACTGTTGTTCCGGCTGATACCATTGCCCAGCAATTAGTGAAACTTGGATATATGAATGATATAATGACAGCTGGCGGCCCGGCCGGGTGGGATCCGCTAACTCATACAGTCCAGGATTATTCTTCAGCCATTTATCGTGCATACGTCAGACAGATTGGTGCCGGTGCTGTTGCTGCAGGCGGATTTATAACTCTACTTAAAACAATTCCAACCATTATTTCTTCATTTCGTGAAAGTATGGGTTCGTTTAAAGAGAAAGGTGCTTCAGGAGTTGCCCGGACTGAAAATGATCTTTCATTTAAAACTGTCATTATTGGAAGTATCGCATTGGTATTGCTGATGGCATTTCTCCCTCAGATCCCCGGTGATTCGATTGTGAGCAAGTTGCTGATCGGATTGCTGGTTGTTGTATTTGGATTTTTCTTTGTCACAGTTTCTTCCCGGATTGTCGGAATAATCGGATCCAGCAATAACCCGATTTCCGGAATGACCATTGCCACAATTATGGGAACTGCACTTGTGTTTATTTCAGTTGGGTGGACAGGCCAGTTTTATGAACCGCTGGCACTGGTTGTTGGCGGAATGATTTGTGTTGCTGCAGCCAATGCCGGAGCTACCTCACAGGATCTGAAAACCGGTTATATCGTAGGTGCTACCCCCAGGTATCAGCAAATTGCATTGTTTATTGGTGCAATTGTATCATCACTGGTAATTGGATTTACAGTTAAATATCTCGATACACCACCTCCTGAATTAGCAGCTCAGGGAATTAAGCACGCGATTGGTGAGAAATTTGCCGCACCTCAGGCTACCCTGATGGCTACTTTAATCAGAGGGTTACTTTCTTTTAATTTAGACTGGCAGTTTGTTATGGTTGGAGTCTTCATTGCAGCAACAGTAGAGCTTTGTGGAGTAAAATCACTGTCATTTGCAGTCGGTGCTTACCTGCCGCTGTCAACCACCTTGCCGATATTTGCTGGAGGAGTTGTAAAGGGAATGGTTGATTGGAATGCGAAAAGAAAAAATAAGAAGGCAGAAATTGATGATGAACTTGGCAAAGGCAACCTGTTTGCTACCGGATTAGTTGCCGGTGGTGCTTTGCTTGGAGTGTTTATTGCATTCCTGCAGGCAGGTGACAAAACCTCAGCCATTATGAATTCGCTAAGCCTTGAACATATCCTAACAAGTACATTGGGTGAGGGTGGCTATATGCTGATGGGAACCTTATTTTTTGCTTTCATGGGATGGGTTCTGTACCGGATTGGAATAAGTGATAAAAAATAAAAACTGATTGTTTATAATTTTAATTGCATAATGAAGTACACACCACAATTCCTGGCAAAACTTGAAGATATGATTAAAGAGAACAATTACATTCTCCGAAAAGAGAAGGGAAATTTTAAATCCGGATATTGCCTCTTTAAGGATAACCGTATAATTGTTATCAATAAATTTGCCTCACTTGAAAGCAGAGTTAATTCACTAATCGAAATTTTGAAAGAACTGAATGAAAAGGAGCAACTCTCTGATAATGCACGTGAAGAACTGTTAAGAATAGAAACGTTTGAGAATAAAAAAGCCAGAGGGCTGAAGCAAGAGCAGATCGGAGGGTAGATTAGATGAAAGTTACTTTTTTGGGAACCGGAACTTCACAAGGGGTTCCACTGATTGCATGTCAGTGTCCGGTTTGTAAATCTGCTGACAGCCATGATAAACGCTTGCGCTCTTCTGTGATGATTGAGAATAACGGAAGAGTTATAATAATTGACAGCGGACCTGACTTCAGGCAGCAAATGCTCAGGGCGGATGTCAGAAGATTGGATGCACTCATTTTTACTCATGAACATAAGGATCACATTGCCGGTATGGATGATATCAGAGCTTTTAATTTTATAATGAAGCAAAAGATTGATATTTATGCTACGGAACGTGTTCAGGCAGCTATCAGAAGGGAATTCCCTTATATTTTTGATAGTGTGAAGTATCCGGGAATTCCTGAAATAAATCTAAAAACTATTTGCCACCGGCCTTTTGTTCTTTTCGGTCTGGAATTTATACCAATTGAGGTTAAGCACTATTTGCTCCCTGTTTTTGGTTATCGTATTGGTGACTTTACTTACATTACAGATGCAAAAAGCATTGAAGAACCTGAGCTGGACAAAATTCGCGGATGCCATACGATTGTTCTTAATGCACTCAGAAGAGAACACCATGTATCTCATTTTACTTTAACAGAAGCAGTTCAATTGCTGGGAGCGCTAAAATGCAAACAAGGTTACCTAACCCATATCAGTCATCAGATGGGTTGCCATGCTGAAGTGGAGAGGGAACTCCCTGAGAATATCCATTGTGCGTATGACGGATTAACACTCGAATTCTGAACTGCTCATGCCGGTAATCAACCGACACTTTCTTGACTTCGTTGTTCGGCAGGTTAATCAAACAGCCTTTATTGAACATGATCCCATATCCGTTCCACATTTGTTTACTGCGAAGGAAGACCGGGAAATCGCTGGCTTTTTGTCTGCCGTTCTTGCATGGGGACAACGCCTGGTTACAATCCGTAATGCAAAGAAACTTATTGAAAGAATGGACTTGGCACCTTATGATTTTGTGATCAATCATAACCGCAATGAACTGAAACCGTTTCAGGATTTTGCACATCGTACATTTAACGGAGTAGATACTGTTTACTTTATTACTTCGTTAAAAAATATATATCTCCGGCTGGGTGGACTGGAAAAAATTTTTACTTCAGCTTTTGATGAATCTGAGGACTCGGGGATACCGATTCACAGGTTCCGAAAAGTATTCTTTTCGCTGAAACATGAAAAAAGAACAGAAAAACACCTGGCAGACCCGTTATCTGGATCAGCTGCCAAGCGAGTGAATATGTTTCTGAGATGGATGATCAGAAAAGATAACCAGGGCGTGGACTTTGGAATCTGGAAAAATATACCTGCCTCAAAACTGGTTTGCCCGCTGGATGTACATTCAGCCCGCAATGCAAGGCAATGGGGTTTACTTCAGCGCAGGCAAAATGACTGGGAAGCTGCTGTTGAGTTGACCCACATGCTTAAAACATTTGATCCTGTGGATCCTGTAAAATATGACTTTGCTCTTTTTGGCTTTAGTAGTACTAAACTTCCAGGATTGCATTTCCGGGAGTCCCTAACTTAGTGAACAGCCAGTCTGAATTGTTTAAAACCTGAAATTATAAGTCACACTGGGCAGGATGGGAAACAAAGAAACCTGCTTTGCCTGAATTTCAAGTGTACCGGTTGTCTCATTAACCGAATCATTGAAGTAAATAAAGTATGGATTGTAACGGTTATATACATTGAAGATAGAAAAATTCCAACTGGATTCAAATTTTTTTGATGTTTTGCGTTTCCAGGTTGCAGAAATATCCAGCCGGTGATAAGGGATCATCCGGAAAGAATTCCGGTTACCCGGTTCATTATAGATCCCGCTATAGATAAAAGGATTCTGTAATGAAGTCTGCAAATTACCTGGCCCCATCAGAAAAAATCGGTTTTGTGGAAGAGTAAGCGCATTACCGGTAGCATACACCCAAACAGCTCCAATTGTCCATTTGGATGAGAGTTCATAATTCAGAACAATCGCAACATCGTGTCTGCGATCATACTTGGCTGGGAAAGTATTGCCATGATTCAGCTCTGGAAATTTTCGTTCTGTTTTCGACCAGGTATAGCCAATCCACCCGTTCATTTTTCCACGGGTTTTCTTTAAAAACAATTCAGCACCATAACTCCAGCCTTTTCCCGAAACAAAATCATTGTCAATATTATTCATGACATCATCTTCAGGCTGATGGCCTTCACTGTACTCAAGCTGGTTATGCATTTCTTTGTAATACAGTTCAAGTGAAGTTTCATACATGTTGTTTTTAAAATTCCGGAAGTATCCGGCTGCATACTGGTCACCCCGCTGAGGTTTAACCTGGTCCGTACTTGGAACCCAGATATCGGTTGGCAGGGATACCGAGCCGATTGCAGCCAGATGGATGTATTGGTAATTCCGGGTAAAAGATGCTTTTACCGATGAGGACAGATTCAGATTATACCTTGCAGAAAACCGGGGCTCAGCTCTTAAATAACCGGCAACTTGTTCTCCTGGCATGTAAACGATTGTATCTGTAATATGATTTCCGGTAAAGTCAAAAAGATAACGGTTAAACGGTCCAATGTGCTGAAATCCTGAAATCCGTAGACCTGAGCTTATTGCCAAACGATCGGTTATATCCCAATCGTCATTGAGATAAACTGCAACATCATGACTGTAAAGCCTGACTGGATCTCCTAAATCAAAAATGGTTTCACCGGATCGGGCAGATGCATTGTAAGGAGTGAAAATATGGTATGTGTAATTCATTCCGAACTTAACCTGATGACTGATTACCGGGAAGTAAGTGAAATCAAGCCTTGTATTATAATCACGAATGCCTGAATACAATCCAAAATCAAATTCCTGCTGAGCTGCCCGGAAACGAAATTTATAATCAGAAAAAATAAGTGAAGCATTAAAAAAGAGCTTGTCACTGAACAGATGATTCCAACGGAGTGAAGTTGTTGCATTCCCCCAAGGAATACGAACACTAAATCCTGAATTAGTATTAGTAAAGTTAAAGACATCACGGCCAAAATATCCGCTTAAAAATATACGGTTACGGTCACTCAGAATATAATTGATCTTTGCATTTACATCATAAAAATAATAGGAGTTGCCTGAAGCATCTGACTCTTTACTGATGAAGGGTTCACGGAGGAATAAATCAATAAACGTTCTTCTGGCCGAAATAATGAATGAACTGGTATCTTTTTTTATCGGGCCTTCTAACGTAAAGCGAGAGGCAATAAATCCAATTCCACCTTCTGCGTGGAACTCCCGGCTGTTCCCTTCCTTCATGGTAATATCAAGTACGGAAGCTAACCGTCCTCCATATTGTGCCGGCATTCCTCCTTTTGTAAGAGAAACATGTTTAACCGCATCTGCATTGAAAACAGAAAAGAAACCAAACAGATGAGAAGCATTATAGACTACCGCTTCATCAAGCAGAATCAGGTTCTGGTCAGGTCCCCCGCCCCGAACATAATAACCGCTGTTACCTTCACCGGCAGTTTGAACGCCAGGCAACAGCTGAATGGTTTTTAAAATATCGGTTTCACCCAGGAAGGCAGGAAGCGACTTGATCTTTTCAACTTCAAGTTCATTTCTTCCCAGCTGTGTGCTTTGAATATTTTTATTTTCACGTTCATCCGTAATGACAACTTCTCCGGTTTCAAAGGCCGAAGGACGCAGTTCAATATTAATGCGCAGGTTAGTATTTAGTGAAATAGTAACTGAATGATCTTTATAACCAAGAAAAGATGCAATTAGTGTATGCTGCCCTTCTTCAACAGTAATGGAATAAAACCCATACGGATTTGTAGTACTGCCCTTCATTAACTCCTTAAAATATACATTCGCTCCTATCAATGCTTCACCTGTTGTTGCATCTTTCACATAGCCGCTAACAGTAAAGCTGTTCTGAGCAAAGCCTTTCCCGACCAGAAGGAGACACACTATAAGAAATAAGAGGCGATTCATAAAGGCTGGCAAAAATAGATATTCAGATGCCCCTGAAAACCCTAGTCACCTGGCTGATGGCTAAGGGTTTCTTCAGGATGTTTTCCGGTGAGTTTACTTACTTTGCACATTCAATTTATTAATCGGATATGCAAACCCTTGACATTTCAGCCTTAAAAACTCCAACCGGAACAAAGATCTCCTGTAAAGGCTGGGTACAGGAAGCAGCATTACGGATGCTACATAATAATCTTGACCCGGAAGTTGCCGAAAATCCGGAAGAACTGATTGTTTACGGAGGAACAGGTAAAGCTGCCCGCAATCCGGAGGCATTCCATTTAATTGTTAAAGCACTCCGCGATTTGAATGATGATGAAACACTGTTAATTCAGTCAGGGAAACCGGTCGGAATTTTACCTACTCATAAGGATGCTCCCCGGATTCTGATTTCCAATTCTCAGATTGTACCTCATTGGGCCAACTGGGATGAGTTCAGGAAACTGGAAGCAATGGGCCTAACCATGTTTGGCCAGATGACTGCAGGTTCCTGGATTTACATCGGTTCTCAGGGAATTGTTCAAGGGACCTATGAAACTTTTGCAGCACTTGCCAGAAAACATTTTAAAGGTTCTTTAAAAGGGAAACTGAATGTTACAGCCGGTTTAGGTGGAATGGGTGGAGCTCAGCCATTGGCAATTACAATGAATGAAGGCGTTTGTCTAGCTGCCGAAATGGAAGCCTGGCGATGTGAAAAGAGAGTTGAAACACGATATTTGGATATCATAATACCTGATCTTGATAAAGCAATTGATCGGGCTCTTGAAGCAAAGCAGAGGGAAGAAGCAGTTTCGATCGCCTGGATTGGGAATGCAGTTGATCTGCTTCACCGACTTATAGAAAGAAATATTACTCCGGATACACTGACCGACCAGACATCAGCCCATGATGAACTTGTTGGCTATTTCCCCGAAAGGATGAGTGTTGAGGAAGCAAAGGTTCTTCGGGATAAGAATCCGGATGAATACATCAGACTTTCAAAAGAAACCATGGTACGGCATGTGGAAATGATGATTGAACTGATGCACCGCGGCTCAGTTGTGTTTGACTACGGAAATAACCTGCGCGGTCAAGCATTTAGTATGGGGTTAAAAAATGCATTTGCTTTTCCCGGATTTGTTCCGGCTTATGTAAGACCGCTGTTTTGTGAAGGTAAAGGCCCATTCAGGTGGGCTGCACTGAGTGGTGATCCGAATGATATCTATGAAACTGATAAGAAGATATTGGAACTTTTCCCTGAGGATGAGGCGCTCAGACGCTGGATTGAAATGGCTCAAAAGCGAATTGCTTTTCAGGGCCTGCCGGCCCGCATCTGCTGGCTGGGTCAGGGTGATCGTGAAAAGGCAGGACTAGCGTTTAATGACCTGGTAAAAGCAGGAAAAATAAAAGCACCAATTGTTATTGGTCGTGACCACTTAGATACCGGAAGTGTAGCATCTCCGAATCGTGAAACCGAAGCAATGAAAGATGGCAGTGATGCAATTGCCGACTGGCCGGTTTTGAATGCACTGATTAATACTGCCGGAGGCGCTTCCTGGGTCTCCCTGCATCATGGTGGAGGAGTGGGAATTGGATATTCAATTCATGCGGGGATGGTTATTGTTGCTGACGGAACTGATGATGCCGCCCGTAGAATGAAACGCGTACTTCACAATGACCCGGCCATAGGAGTGATTCGGCATGCTGATGCAGGTTACAATATTGCAATGGATACTGCCCGCAAGTTCAGGCTTGATCTGAAACAGCGGCTTGAATAACATGAAATCAAGTATGGCATACCGGCTGATTCTTTCTTTTTCATTGCTGCTGCTTATTACATCGTGTGCAAAAGATAATGATGAACTGGATGAAAGAGACAAGTTTGAAGGCAGCTGGACCTGTGTGGAAACAGATAACACCGGGGCAAAAAGTACTTTTAGAATAACAATCTATAAGAAAGGAGAGGGGGATTCAATACAAATTACGAACTTTGCACAATTGAATTCAGATAATATGACAGTTCTTGTGTATGGTAGTTCATTGAGTATCCCAAATCAGAACGTTGATGGATTTGCACTGTCTAATGCTTCCGGAAATTATACTAATCAGAAAATAAGTTTAAGTTACAAACTCGATAACGACCAATTTACAGCAGAATGCAAACGATGAAAAACCCAACTCCGTTATCTGAAGGTCATTTTGAAGCGGTTCAGGAAGATATTGTAATCAGTGGTGAGACATATCGGATTACCAAGGTTACCAATTTTGATGAGTTATTTGAACGAATGGTTTCAGAAAACACTGAAAGCGGAAACAATGAGGATAACATTCCCTATTGGACTGAAATCTGGCCCGCATCAATTGGCTTATCTGAATTTATTGCAGAAAATCAAGAGCTTGTTCAAAAGAAGAAGGTCATTGAGCTTGGCTGTGGGCTTGGATTACCCGGAATCGTTGCTGCCAGAATGGGTGCAGCAATCACTTTCAGTGATTTACAACCCGATGCCCTCTATTTTGCATGTCTGAATGCCGAAGCGAACGGAGTTAATGACGCTGCTTATAAAATAGAAAACTGGAAACGGACTTCTATTGAAAACGAATACGAAGTTCTGATTGCATCGGATGTTTCCTATGAACGGACAGCATTCCCGTTTTTGATTAAAGCTTTTAGAAATCTGCTGATACCTAAGGGGATTGTATTATTAAGTGAACCCGGTAGGCAATATGCCCGTTCATTTTTCAGCCTGCTCTCAAATAATGGATTTCGCTGTACACATCACATTAAACGTGAAGTAGTCAGAAATGAGATTGTTACAAACGTCAATATCCTGATCCTGATGAAAGTCAATTAGGGCAATATTCAGGATGCCTTTTTAAACCCGGTTGCAACAAAGAAAAATTCTTTACTGCTTTTACGTATACTTTTAGGTCTTACCGGATGAACTGTACTAAAATACTGCCGAAGTTCTTGTCCGAATTTCATGGCATCCGGTCCATCAAAAATTTTAGAGACAAAGTTGCCACCTGGTTTTAAGTATCTGATTGCAACCTCAAGTGCCAATGTGCATAAATTAAAAGACCGCACCTGATCAGTAAAGCGGTTTGAGGTGGTATCCGGTGCCATATCAGAAATAACTACATCAAAAGGTAACGTGAAACCATGTATGCGGAAAGCTTCTTCAAAGTCAAAAGCTTCAATGTCGCCCTGAATAAAGACAGTATTTTCCAGGTTGATTTCAACCTTTTTTAAGTCAATTCCGAAAATTTTACCTTTAATGCCAATCAGCTTTGAAACATACTGTGACCAGGAACCAGGCGAAGCACCCAGATCAAGTACATGATCCCCTTTATGGATTAGCCTGTATCGGTTATTAATTTCTTCAAGCTTGTAAACAGAACGGGCAGCAAAGTTCTCTGATTTTGCTTTTTTTGAATAATAGTCATTGGGTTGGTAAGCCATTTTTTCAAGCTGGTTTGCATGAGACGGAAAAATACAAAAAGAACTGCCTTACGGGGCAGCATGGATAAACTTAGAAAGGCAAAAACATAAAACAAGGTTTATTGAAAAGTTCTTTAGAATCTGTTCTGATCAGATATCCGGGCCGCCTTACGGGGCAGCCCTTCTACCTGAATCAACCCAAAAAATTAAACCTTATCATTAATGGTATAGCGAAGATTGTTTAGGGAGCCCGGCTGCCTTACGGGGCAGCCCTCCCTGTTCCAACCTAAACTCCTTCTAGTAATGAACGTAATCAGATTAAAATATCCATTCTGATTTGAGTAGTTAAACGCAGGTATCTGATAAGGGTTCGGTTTTAACTGAAAATAGTTTAAATCTGTAAGATTCTGCCTCAATATGTCTAAAAATCAGTGTTTCGGTTCCTCTGTCTGTCTTTGAAATACTTCTCCTGGAGTATGAATTAACTTTGCATTTTAATTAATGGATGTGAGAACTAATAGGAAGATTAAGCTGAATACAATTGAATCAGCACTTACTGACCTGAAAAATGGCAGAATGATAATTGTTGTTGATGATGCAGCCCGTGAGAATGAAGGTGACTTCATTATTCCGGCACGTTTTGCTTCAACAGAAGTCGTGAACTTTATGGCAACCAACGGCAGAGGATTAATTTGTGTAGCATTGACAGAAAACAGATGTCGGGAACTTCAGCTTGAGATGATGGTTCAGAGAAATACTGCATCACACCGCACTGCTTTTACTGTTTCGGTTGATCTGCTGGGGCAAGGTTGTTCAACAGGTATCTCGGCATCAGACCGGTCAAAAACCATTAAGGCTCTAATTCAGCAGAAAACTAAGCCTTCTGATTTGGGACGACCTGGACATATTTTCCCACTTCGAGCCCAGGATGGAGGTGTACTGAGAAGAGCAGGACATACTGAAGCAGCCGTTGATCTGGCAGTATTGGCAGGATTTGAGCCGGCTGGTGTGCTGGTTGAAATAATGAACTCTGATGGCAGTATGGCCCGGTTAAATGATCTGATCAAGATTGCCCGAAAGTTTAAACTTAAGATTATTTCAATTGAAGATCTGATTGCCTACCGGTTAACTAAGGAGAGTCTGATTCAGCGACAGGTTGAAGTCCAACTCCCGACTGATTATGGAAATTTCCGGTTGATTGCATATAAGCAAATCAATACCGGACAAGATCACCTTGCACTGATTAAAGGAAAGTGGAAAAAAAATGAACCTGTACTGATACGTGTTCACTCATCCTGTCTTACCGGAGATATTTTTGGCTCTTGTCGCTGTGATTGTGGACCTCAGTTGCATGAAGCAATGAGAATGATTGAAAGAGCTGGTAAGGGTGTAATTGTTTACATGAACCAGGAGGGTAGGGGGATTGGTTTACTTAATAAGCTTAAAGCGTATAAACTCCAGGAGAAAGGACTGGATACCGTTGAGGCAAATGTGAAGCTTGGCTTTAAAATGGATGAACGGGATTATGGGATCGGGGCTCAGATTCTGAGGGATGTCGGTGTAAGTAAGATGAAACTAATGACGAATAATCCAAAAAAGAGAGCAGGATTGATCGGGTACGGTCTTGAAATTGTTGAAAATATTCCAATCAGGATCAAACCAAATAAATACAATAAAAACTACCTGTTGACTAAGAAAGTTAAGATGGGACACCTGCTTGAAGTAAGTTGATCCAGAAGTTTTCTTCTCAAAAATATTGATGGAAATCTATTACACGACTTTACAAACTCCAATCGGACTGATCCAAATTTCGGGCTCCAAGTATGCAATTCATTCTGTTCAGTACGATGCGGTAGCTTATGCGGGCTCTGATTCTGTTCCACCGTTAATCTTGAATTGTAAACGGGAATTAAGTGAATATTTTAATGGTAGTCGTAAGGATTTTACTATTAATATTGAACAACCTGGAACTGACTTTCAGCAACTGGTCTGGAAATGCCTTATGGAAATTCCTTATGGGAAAACAATTACTTATCTGGAACTGGCAAAGCGTGTAGGTAATAAAAAATTGACTCGTGCAATTGGAAATGCAAACGGAAGCAATCATATTCCTGTAATCGTTCCCTGTCACCGGGTTATTGGCTCTAATGACTCACTCACAGGCTATGCCGGTGGTCTCTGGAGAAAAAAATGGCTCCTCGACCATGAACAGGGAATTCAAAAACTCTTTTAATTAATAGTATTTTACAAACTCTGTAATTTTATTCCATTCAATTGAATATAATGCTTTCAGGTAAAGGTGTGCATTTTTTTTCGGAATATCCATTTCATTGATTCTCCGTATTGTAAATGCGAAGTTTTTGTCTTTAAATACTTCATGCATGGACTCATCACCAATCTGAATGCCCCACATCAGAAAGTCAGAGAATGAAACCGGACTTAAAGTGCTGTCATTTACATAAATCTGAATGTTTTTTGTATCAGTAGAAATCTGATTATTATAATTCTTCCAGAACTCTTTTACTTCCATGCAGGTAACTCTGATTTTTCCCTTACGGAAATAGTTCAAAATCTTATCGCCACCCAGGTTATAGAAAATCTCTTCATTGTTTTGGAGAAATAACTCAATTGCTGCCAGCAGCTTATTGGCATTACCGGCTTTCTCATCTGAAGGCGACCTTGAAAAATCAATGTGGTAATCAATGAGTTTCTCAGAATACTCGGGTGCTGTAATTGTCGGATTAAAGATCAGATTATTCATATAATCAGCCAATAATTCACGAGCTGTACCTCCGGAAGTAATTGTTTTCGGGCCAAACTGCAACAAATTGAAGGCATATTGTTTTTTCAGTAATACATAAGCAAACGAAGTTTCGTAATTACCATTTGCATTCACCGGTAGTCGTGCTCTCATGAAATGATTACTAACATCATTGTAGTCCAGGAAACCAAACGATACCTCCTGGTTCTTTTCATCAAGAGCCGAAAACTTCATTCCAATTGTCTGACTGTTGATTCCAGATCGTGTTTTTTCCCAACGTTCATAAATAAAAATCACACTCTGGGAAAGGAATGAAACACCAGATGCACGTTCAATCTGGTGAACAGAGGATGCATTAATATAAATCTCCTTTTCAGGACTATCCCAGAGTTTCACTTGCTGTGAATTAATCAGATTATACACTTCTGATGTCAGTGCAGTAACGAGATTATAGCCGAGAGTATCGTGTTGGTCCTGCGAATTGATCCTGAGGATGACAGGTATAGCCTGTGAATAAGCAGAAAATGGAAAAACCAATACTGAAAAAGCAGTTAACAGTAGGATCCTTTTCATTGGGTCAAATGTAACAATGAACTGATGTTAACCAATGAAAATAAGCTGCATTTCATAAACATTCCATTACTTAAATTCCAAAAAAAAATCGGAATCTGACTAATCAAGTGAGTGCAATACTAGTCCGCTTCTGAGTTTGGGTTCAAACCAGGTGGTCTTGGGGGGCATTATATTTCCAGTGTCAGCAATAGCAATCAATTGCTTCATGGTAACCGGATAAAGAGCAAAGGCAACTTTCATTTCTCCCGAATCTACTCTTCTCTGGAGCTCTGTCAATCCGCGAAGTCCTCCGACAAAATCAATTCGTTTGTCCTTTCTCAAATCAGTAATATTCAGTAACGGTGTCAATACTTGTTCTGAGAGAATAGTTACATCTAAAACCCCAATCGGGTCCGAATCATGATAGGTTCCCGGTTTGGCAGTGAGTGAGTACCATTTCCCTTCAAGGTACATGGATAATTCATGCAACCTGGCCGGCCTGTATGGTGAGTTTCCCTTCTCAGCTACTTCAAAACGGTCTTTAATTCTGCTGATAAAATCAGAAACTGACAGGCCATTCAGGTCTTTTATCACACGGTTGTAATCCATGATCTGGAGCTGGTTGTCAGGAAAATGAACAGCCAGAAAATAATTGTATTCTTCATTGCCTTGATGTGCCGGATTGGCTGCTCTCAATTCTTTTCCAACCAATGCAGCTGCTGCTGTCCGGTGATGACCATCAGCAACGTAAGTATATTTGATTTTTGAAAACTCTTTGGTAATTGTTTGGATTGTTTCAGGATCTGAGATAACCCAGAATGAATGAGTAATCCGATCGTCTGAAGTAAAATGATATTCGGGAGTTTCCTTGCTGACCTGGTTGATGATATTATCAAGTGATTTTACCTGTGGGTAAGCAAAGAAGACAGGTTCATAATTTAGTCTTGAGGCACGGACATGATTTTTCCGGTCTTCTTCTTTATCCGGTCTGGTTAATTCATGTTTTTTAATGATATCATTAAAATAATCATCAATGGATGCACAGCCTACAAAACCAAATTGAGTATGAGCAGATGCCTCGGGCGGAAGTCCAGGAATCATATCAGCCGGCATGGATTGAGAATAGAGATAATAACAATCCATGGAGTCTGTAATAAATGCTCCAGCATCCTGCATTCTTCTGAAATTTTCAATTCCCTTTTTATAAATTTCGGATGAGTACGGGTCAAACCCATCCGGGAAATCAATTTCAGGTTTGATAACGTGATAAAATGAAAGCGAATCACCTTTTGATTCTAATCTTGCTTCTGCAGTATCCAGCACATCATACGGACGACAAGCTATCCGCTGTACAAGTTCTTTTTTAGGACGGATGCCTTTAAATGGTTTGATATACGCCATAAACGGTAGTTTGAATTTAATTTAAAAATATAAGAAGAACTGGCTGACCGGTGTTATTTATTGAAATATTCAACCACTTTTTCTGCCAGTTCAATCCCGATTCGCTCCTGGGCCTGCCGGGTAGAACCTCCGATATGTGGAGTACAAATCGTTCTCGGATGATGCCGTAATGCTTCCCGGATCAACGGTTCATTCTCAAAAACATCTAATCCGGCAAATGCAATTTTCTGGCTGTTGAGTGCTTCCAGTAATTCCGTTTCTGAAACTACACCTCCCCGTGCTGTATTAATTATGGCAGCCCCGTTCTTCATCAGGTCAAATTCCTTTTTACTGATAATAGGCTGGCTGCCCTTAGGAAAGGGAACATGAACGGTAACAAAATCACTTTCAATTAACAGTTTTGTAAAAGTTACACATTTAAAAACTAATTCGCTTTTTTTCTGACCTAAAGCCGGGTGGTAATTTAAAGGAACAACTACATCCTGGTTATTAAGACGATGAAATAATACATTCATTCCCATCCCAACTGCCATTGCGGCAACAGATCTTCCAATTTGACCGGCTCCAACAATTCCGATGGTTTTACCTGACAATTCGGTACCTGAAGAATAGAATTTCTTCAATTCATTAAATCGCTCTTTTGTCTCACATCCGGGCATATTGCGCGATGCATCTGAAAGCATTCTGACGCCTGCAAACATGAAAGCAAAAACTAATTCTGCAACACTTTGCGAGCTGGCTGCTGGTGTGTTCACAACGGCCAGGCCTTTATCACGTGCATATTTCACATCAATATTATCCATTCCGACTCCAGCCCTGCCAATTAACTTCAGGTGGGGGGCAGCATCTATATGCTCTTTTCTGACCTGAGTTGCACTGCGAACCAGTACCCCATCAAAGTTTTTTAGTGCTTCACCTAAATTATCCTGTGAAACTTTCTCAGTCGAGACAAAAAATCCCGCTGTTTCAAAAATTTTCTTGCCGGCTGAGTCAATACCGTCATTTGCCAGAATCTTTACCATTTCATTTGATTTTTGATTGCGAATATAATCATTGGGCCGTGATCGTGATTGATTTTATGAATATGCTGAAATGATTCCGGATTATTTACAACCAATAACCGAAAAATAGGTTAGGTACTGACTGATGTGATCGGAACTGAAATATCATCTTCCAACCCGATTAGTGCATTAATCAGGTAGATTTTTTTGTAATTAACCAGTTCATCAATCACAATTTTTTGCTCAGTTATCGTTTTATTCCTTAACAGAAATTGCCGTCTGACTCCGGCCAGTAAACAAGGTGATGGTGTAACCAGCCTTCCATCGAATGATTCTAGTACCAGGTTGCTAAAGGACGAATCGGTTAGAAAATTATTTTTTAAAATGATGATATCATCGGCTGACCCTCTTTGCAGGAATAAGTCATCCAGTCTACTCCGTTCAGCAGATTTGTACGGATAAGTAATCCGGTTGTCTTTAATAAGACGTAATGATTTAATTTTCCGGAGCTGATAGGTATGAAACTCAATAGCAAAGATCCTCTCATGATAAAGTAACCTGCATTTAATTCTTTGGTCTTTGAATCCGGTTGGAATGGAAGAAACATCTATTTTTATTTCAGGCTGAGTTCCATAATGGAAGAATGCCGTCTTTTGTAATCTCTCCTGATGAAGATCCAGATTAAAGATGATTCCGTTTTCTATTCTGATTGACTCAACGAAGACAGGCTTTTTCATAAAATGCTAAAATAAGCTCTATTCGGTCTCCTTAATATTTCATTCCGAGATTTACAAATCGGATAAAAGGAAGAAGGGGTGTTCATTCATGTGGCAGGAATCCTTGTCATGGATTAATCCTGATTATATGGCTGCTTAACGATTTGGTAAAACAGCTTTTCAGATAGTAACCCTGATTTTAGTTTGCTGCACTAACTCAATCTGAAAGTTATCATTGTCAATGGTCCAGGTAATGATAGCAAGCCAGTGAATTCCACTCTTTCAGGTAATTGATATTTCTCTATTCGGATTGATAGTGGAATTGTAGCTTCACTTATAAATTTAGAAAACAATTACTCAGCTCAATCGTTCTGTTCAAAAGTTTTGCTCCTTTCCATTCTTACTGACCGTTAATAAGCATGTTAAATAATTTTATTTGCAGATTAACAAAGTAACCGTTACAGGAGGGTACTTTTGAAAAGAGCAGGCAGTATAATTAATTGTGTAAATAACAAATTCCTGAACTGAAAGTATTATGGCAACCAAATCAGCACACAACTACACCGAAGCCAGTATTCAAAGCCTTGACTGGAGGGAGCATATCCGGCTTCGGCCGGGGATGTACATTGGTAAATTAGGTGATGGCTCTTCACGTGATGACGGAATTTATGTGCTTATCAAAGAAGTTATTGATAACAGTATTGATGAGTTTACCATGGGTTATGGAAAAAAAATTATCATTGAGATAAGTGAGAACAAGGTCTCAATCAGGGATTATGGGAGAGGAATTCCGCTTGGCAAAGTGATTGATTGTGTTTCCAAAATCAATACCGGAGGTAAGTATGACAGTTCAGCATTTCAGAAATCTGTCGGATTAAATGGAGTTGGAACCAAAGCAGTTAATGCCTTATCTGAGTTTTTTAGAGTACAGAGTTTCAGGGATAAGAAGACCGTTATCGGTGAGTTTGAACGAGGGAAACAGAAACTTCATCAAAGAGAGAGACCAACCCAGGAATCAAACGGTACACTGATAGAATTTATTCCTGATTCAGCTATTTTTAAGAAGTTCAGATTCGATTTGGAATTTGTTGAGCGGATGATTCAAAATTACACCTTTCTGAATGTTGGGTTGTCAGTTTTTCTGAATGGCAAAGAATTCAAGAGTGAGAACGGATTGATTGACCTGTTAAAAAGTCATATTACAGAAGAGTCACTTTACCCGATTATTCATCTTAAAGATAAAGACATCGAGGTTGCTTTTACACATTCAACTTCTTACGGTGAGGATTATTATTCATTTGTCAACGGGCAGCATACTACCCAGGGGGGAACTCATCTTTCAGCATTCAGAGAGGCAATTGTGAAAACAGCACGTGAATTCTTTAAAAAAGATTTTGACCCCGGAGACGTGCGTGAAGGAATAGAAGCAGCTATTAGCATACGAATTCAGGAGCCGGTATTCGAATCTCAGACAAAGACAAAGCTCGGAAGTCAGGCTACGGCTCCGGATGGCCCGTCACTGCGTAACTGGATTAATGATTTTATAAAAAAAGAACTTGACAATTATCTTCATAAAAATCCGGCAATTGCTGATACATGGTTGAAAAAAATTCAACAAAGTGAGAAGGAAAGAAAAGAAATTGCCGGAATTAAAA
This sequence comes from Bacteroidia bacterium, assembly GCA_020847635.1. Taxonomy (GTDB): domain Bacteria; phylum Bacteroidota; class Bacteroidia; order AKYH767-A; family OLB10; genus CAADHD01. The sequence continues at coordinate 10,512 of JADLBQ010000007.1, read as the reverse complement.
AGCTGGCTAATGAAAGAGCTAAGAAGGCGAATCTGCATAATAAAAAATTACGTGATTGCCGGGCTCATTTTAATAGTAAACATGCCCAACGAATGGACTCAACCCTGTTTATTACTGAAGGAGATTCAGCAAGCGGGAGTATTACCATTGCCCGTGATGTCAATACTCAGGCAGTATTTTCACTCAGAGGTAAGCCACTGAATTGTTTTGGACTAACAAAAAAGGTAGTCTATGAGAATGAAGAATTTAATCTCCTGGTCAATGCTGTTGGAATTGAAGGAGGTCTGGATGAACTCCGCTATAACAGAATTGTAATTGCTACAGATGCAGATGTTGACGGGATGCATATTCGTTTACTGCTGCTTACATTCTTTCTGCAGTTCTTTCCTGAACTGGTTAAGGCAGGTCATGTATATATTCTCCAGACGCCTTTATTCAGAGTCAGAAATAAAAAAGAAACACGCTATTGTTATTCGGATATGGAAAGAGATGAGGCTATTCAGAACCTGGGACCAAAACCCGAGATTACCCGGTTTAAAGGATTAGGTGAAATTTCACCGAATGAATTTAAAGCATTTATTGGTGATGAGATGCGATTAGAAAATGTAACAGTTGAACGTGAGTCTTCAGTGATTCAGCTGCTTAATTATTATATGGGTAAGAATACTCCAGAAAGACAGGAACACATCATTCGGGAACTCAGATTAGATGAAGAACCGGAAGTTGAGGAGTTAGTTTGAGATAACAGAATATTCGACAGATCAGCATGGCAAAAAAGACAAATAAGGCTAAGTTCGAAAAGAAACAAGAAGTAACACACCATGTACCCGTAAGCGGTATGTTTGAAAACTGGTTTCTGGATTATGCATCGTATGTAATCCTTGAAAGAGCAGTTCCTTATCTGGATGACGGGCTCAAACCCGTTCAGCGCAGAATCCTTCATGCTATGTGGGAGATGGAGGATGGTCGTTACAATAAAGTAGCCAACATAATCGGAAATACCATGAAGTATCATCCGCACGGGGATGCTTCCATTGGTGATGCCTTGACTCAGTTAGGACAAAAGGATTTGCTGATTGATATTCAGGGTAACTGGGGCAATATTTATACGGGTGACTCGGCAGCAGCTTCGCGTTATATTGAAGCACGACTGTCAAAGTTTGCACTGGATGTGGTTTTTTACCCTAAAACTACAATCTGGCAACAGAGTTATGACGGCAGAAATAAAGAACCGGTTACACTGCCAGTAAAGTTCCCCTTGTTGCTGGCCTCCGGTATTGAAGGGATTGCTGTTGGGCTGGCAAGTAAAATCCTTCCGCATAATTTTTGTGAGCTGTTGCAAGGATCTATTGATATTTTACGAAAGAAAAAAACCAATATTCTTCCTGATTTCCCGACTGGAGGAATCGCAGACTTCAGCCAGTATAACGAAGGACTCAGAGGCGGAAGAATTAAGGTCAGAGCACAAATTGAAAAACGCGACCGCAAAACGCTGGTAATTAAACAGATTCCATTTGGAACAACTACTCAGTCATTAATTGATTCTATCCTGGCAGCTAACGACAAGGGAAAACTCAAAGTCAGGAAGGTTGAGGATAACACAGCAGCTGAGGTTGAGATTGTGATTTATCTTCATCCCGACTCAGCTGAAGACTCAGATAAGACCATTGAGGCACTGTATGCATTTACTTCCTGTGAGCTTTCAATGTCACCCAATGCCTGTGTAATTAAAGATGGTAAACCGCAGTTTATGAGTGTGAATGAAATTCTGAAAGAATCAACATTCAATACCCAGGAATTGCTCAAACGGGAGCTCGAAATCAGATTAGCTGAACTGATGGAAGAGTGGCATTTCGCTTCGCTTGAAAGGATTTTTATTGAAAACAGAATTTATCGGAGAATTGAAGATTGCGAAACCTGGGAGGCAGTAATCAAAATCATTGATAAAGGATTGAATCCATTTAAAAAGTTGCTGAAACGGGAGGTTACCGAAGAAGATATTATCCGGCTAACGGAAATAAAGATAAAGCGAATTTCAAAGTATGATTCGTTTAAAGCAGATGAACGAATTAAGGATCTGAATGCCAGAATGAAGGAACTGAAAGAAAACCTAGCTAACTTGACTCAGTTTGCTATTGGATATTTTAAGGAGTTATTGAAAAAATACGGAAAGGGCAGAGAACGTAAAACCCAAATTGCAGAACAGCCATTTGAACAGATTGAAGCCAAAAAAGTTGTAATTAATAATACCAGGCTCTTTGTCAACAGGGAAGAAGGCTTTGCCGGATCGGGTTTGAAGAAAGATGAACTGGTTTGTGAATGTTCGGACCTAGATGATATAATTGCTTTCAGTGGTGACGGAAAAATGATGGTGGGGAAAATTGAGGATAAGAAATATTTTGGAAAAGACATTAAACATATTGCTGTTTTTAATAAAGATGATGTGTCAACTGTGTACAATATGATTTACCGTGACGGATTGAAAGGGAGTATCATGGTGAAACGATTTCAGGTAACCGGTATAACCCGGGAGAAAGTTTATGACCTTACCAAAGGGAATGAAAACAGCAAGGTGCTTTTTTTCACTGCAACCGATCTCAATTCAGCTCCATTGGCTGATGTAATCTTGAAACCAAGACCAAAACTCAAAAACACAGTAGTTAAGGTTAATTTTGCTGAAATCGGAATTAAAAACCGAAATGCAATTGGAAATATTGTAACAAAATTTCCTGTCCATAAAATTCAGCAAACCGGTAGAGTGCCGGTTACTGTACCTCTTGATTTGATGCAGGAGCTGATGCCTTTGAAGAAAGATTCGTCAGCAGTAATTCCGGCTAAGAAGAAAGTAAATTTGAAGGAAGAAACTGCAAAAAAAAAGTTCGAACCGGTAAAAAAGGAAGCTGACACACAGGTTCAGATTAAGCTGGAGATTTGATTTCCTGCAAAGGAGTTTGATGATGCAGAATAATTAGAAAAAAGGTGTCAGTCATGCAGTTTGTCAGATTGCATTTGTAACAAGTGATCAGCCAGTACAATAGCTGACATGGCTTCAACTACAATGACAGCACGAGGTAAAACACAGGGGTCATGCCTTCCTGAGATTTCAAATTTAACCGCATCATGATCCTGGTTAATGGTGTTTTGTTGTTTTTTGATACTTGAAACCGGTTTGAATGCAACCCTGAAAGTTATATCCATTCCGTTAGAAATACCTCCCTGAATACCTCCTGAAAAATTTGTTTGTGTTATAACTTCTCCGGTTTCAGTTGTCATAAATGCATCATTCTGTTCGGTTCCTCTTTTAAGGGCACCTTCAAATCCGCTGCCATACTCAAATCCATGGACTGAGGGGATACTCAACATGGCTTTTGCCAGGTCAGCCTGAAGTTTATCAAATACCGGCTGACCTAATCCGGGAGGGCATCCTTTTATTTGAACAGCAATAATTCCACCTAATGAATCACCATCATCCCGTGCAGCTTCAATAAGCAGGTGCATTTGTTCGGCTGTTTTCAAGTCTGGACAGTGAACTGAATTATTCCATGCCGACTGAATCTGTTCCATGGTAAATTCTGATTGGGTTCCGATTGTTCCAACCTGTTGAACAAAACCGGCAACAATAATCTGGTGTTGTGCCAAAATCTGTTTAGCTATTGCTCCGGCAATTACCCTGCTGATTGTTTCTCTTGCTGAAGCCCGTCCGCCACCTCGGTAATCACGGATTCCGTATTTTATCTGATAGGTATAATCTGCATGAGAAGGTCGAAAAATGGTTTTCAGATTCTGATAGTCTTCAGGCTTGCTGTCGTGATTAAAAACGAGTGCTGCAATTGGAGCTCCGGTTGTTTTACCTTCAAAAATCCCGGATAGAAACTGAACCGAGTCTTTCTCTTTTCTCGGGGATGAAATAGGTGAAGAACCGGGCTTTCTTTTATTCAGTTCTGATTGAACAAAATCAAAATCAAGTGATAATCCGGCCGGGCAACCATCAATGATTACGCCCAATGCCGGGCCATGTGATTCACCAAAGGTGGTAATTCTGAAAATTGTACCAAATGAGTTCCCGGCCATCCAATAAGGGTTCTTGTGCGCGAGAGGAGAGTCGAACTCCTACAGGTGTTACCCCACAGGCTTCTGAGACCTGCGCGTCTACCAGTTCCGCCACTCGCGCTTAAGGTTTTATATGAGTGAACTTCAATCGAAAAAGAACTCAAAATGAGAGTCTGTTCAGATCCAGACTGCTGTACCAAATTCAACCCAGAAACAGGCTGAACCTGATGGATTGTGCCCAAGGCGAGATTCGAACTCGCATGCCTGTTGGCGCCACCCCCTCAAGATGGTGCGTCTACCAGTTTCGCCACTTGGGCCGGTTCTTTTAAAGGCTAACCGCTTACTTAAAAGAGTTCAAAGATAAGTCAAGGTTTGCGTTTAATCTATCCCAGTATTCCCCTTAATCCAAGATGATTATCTTTTTATAGTTTAGGTAGCCGTCACCTTTTAATTTCAAGATGTAAACCCCCTTATTTATTTGCTGATGCTGTTTTGGGAGAAATACAACTGTTGATTTTCCGGCAGAAAGGTTTCCGTTGAAAATTTCTGTAACGGTTTTCCCGTCAACTGTAACTAATTCTATTAAATATTCCGCTTGTTTTAGAATGGATAGTTCAATCCAGATTGCATCAGTTGCCGGATTGGGATAAACTGAAATTTCAGGTGCTTTTCCAACAGGCTCATTAACAGAAAGTACCCTTAGACTATCCTGATAGCGGATCTGGGTTATGGTTTCATTTCCACCAGTTCCAACATTGGTATTAATCTGGAGTAAGGGTATTCCTTTAGACTTACCAAGCCACTTATATTCTCTTCTGACAGGACGGTTAAATCCAAAACCGATTCCAAGCGAATCCAGATAAACGGTGTCTCTTACAATCAGTGTTGACTTAATCCGAAGTACGTCAAACTGGCCAAATGGAGTGATTAAGGTACCCCAGCCGTCACAATTGTTTATCCTTTTTTGAGTAAATCCATAATATAGAAGGGATGGAAGGTTTATATGTAAGTCAGAATCTGAAGTATCGGTTAATCCAAAGTTTAGCGGGAATGTATAAATGACATCATGATTAGTATAAGACATTGGAGTAGGAATCCCGTTGATGTCGGCACCATAACCTACTTGTTTATAAGCGGTAGAGCTGTTATAATAGAAAGCCAATACATCGGAGACTGAAACCCCGGCAAATGACGGAGCCTGAAGGGTGCCCTTGGTTGCCGAGTTGGCCCGGTTAGGATTGAGTGGAATATTTGCAAAGGCTAACTGAAAGGTTAAACCGGTCTGGCCAATTGTTAAAAATGTATCAACATCCTGTGAAATCCATTGCAGATTTGAGAAATCCCATAACTGATTAGGCCCGGTTGTATTATAGTCAATTCCGGAACTTATATCACCGATACTTACTCTTATTTTATTGCCTGCAGAAGGCATATCTGAGTCATCAATCGTAATTTGTGCCTGTACAGTTAATATACATAGCAGCAGAGCAGGAGTTAACAGGTGTTTCATTTCAATATCTTTTACTTGAGATTAAAGGAGAAGAAATTAAGTCAATCAGGCTTTAGCACCTGCTTTGAAAACTAAACCAGCCATTGTTTTTCCAATAACTGCAGGGGATTTGCAAACATAAATTCCACATTCATCCAGAATTCTCATTTTGGCAGCAGCTGTATCATCAGTTCCTCCAACAATTGCACCTGCATGTCCCATTCTTCTCCCCGGAGGGGCAGTTTGGCCTGCAATAAATCCAACAACAGGCTTTTTATTTTTTTGGTCACGATACCAGCGGGCAGCCTCCGCTTCAAGATTTCCACCGATTTCGCCAATCATTACGATTCCTTCTGTCTCAGGGTCATTATTAAACAGTTCCAGCGCTTCTCGGGTTGTAGTTCCAATAATCGGATCACCGCCAATCCCGATTGCGGTTGTAATGCCTAATCCGGCTTTTACAACCTGGTCAGCTGCTTCGTAAGTCAGGGTGCCGGATTTTGAAACAATACCAACTGTTCCTTTTTTAAAAATAAAACCTGGCATAATTCCAACCTTACATTCTTCGGCAGTTATAATCCCCGGACAATTCGGACCAATAAGCCTGGATTGCCTGCTCTTTAAATATTCCTTTACTAAAATCATGTCTTTGGTCGGAATCCCTTCAGTAATGGTCACAATGAGCTTTATTCCTGCTTCGGCTGCTTCCATGATAGCATCAGCTGCAAATGCCGGAGGTACAAAGATGATTGAAACATCAGCACCTGTTTCTTTTATTGCCTGTTCAACAGTATTGAAAACAGGTTTGTCAAGATGAAGAGAACCTCCTTTGCCGGGAGTTACTCCTCCCACCACCTGCGTACCGTATTCTATCATTTGAGTGGCATGAAAAGTACCTTCATTGCCGGTAAACCCCTGAACAATAATTTTTGAATTCTTATTAACTAATACACTCATATTCTGACTTATAAAGAATGGGCGAATGTAATAAAGTTAAACCTGTACAGCCTGTCAATGCCAATTTTAATCAGGAATTAAAAAAAGCTATCTTCTGTTTGGGATATCTTCCTCCGCAACTTCAAACTGATCTTCCTGTTCTTTATAATGCATGATTTGCTGAAGTGCATCCGGTACCACATCACTGCAAATCACAATAAACGATCCTTTGCGGGCATTCTTCAGAGCATAGTCAATTGCTTCACGCTCATGAGGAATCACTTTGACAGGTTTCCCGGGTGAATTCTTATTTATACCCGTTAACATCAGATCAATAATTGCTTGTTCGGTTCTGCCTCGCAGGTTTCTGTCTTGCCTGATAATAATTTCATCGAACATCGTTGATGCCAGTTCTCCGAGGCCAATAATATCTTCATCTCTGCGATCACCCACACCGGCAATGATTCCGATCTTAGGAGTTGCTTCAATCTTTTCCAGGAAACGTGCAATTGCCTGGAACCCGGCAGGATTATGTGCATAGTCAACCATGACTGAGAATTTCCTGAACTGAAACATATTCATTCTTCCGGGCGTTTGAACGGGTGACGGAATGAAGGTTTCAAGTGCCAGTCGGATATCTTCAGTTTTGAAATTCCGGATAAAACCGGTAAGAATGGCTGGTAAAACATTTTGAATCATAAAAACAGCCTTACCTCCGAAAGTAAGTGGAATATTTACCACTTTGGCTATCCGGAGTTTCCAGTTGCCTTTACAAATGGTGACATAACCATTTTCATAGATAGCAGCCAGACCTCCTTCATCACAATGCTTTTTAATAACAAGGTTATTCTCGCTGAGGCTGAAGAATGCGACCTTACCTTCAACTGAATTTCTGGCATTTACCACCAGGTCATCATCTGCATTAAGAATAGCATATCCATCAGGTGAAACCGATTCTACAACAACCGCTTTTACTCGGGCCATTTCTTCAATGGTATTAATTCCTTTCAGACCCAGGTGATCGGCTGCAACATTGGTAATAATTCCGATATCACACCGGTGAAATCCTAATCCGGCACGAAGGATTCCGCCCCGGGCAGTTTCTAAAACAGCAAAGTCAATGGTTGGATCTTTTAATACAAATTCTGCACTCTGGGGCCCGGTACAATCTCCTTGCTGGAGCATCTGATTCTGAATATAAATTCCATCTGTAGTTGTAAATCCTACTTTGTATCCGCAGGTCTTGGCAATATGTGCAATTAATCGGGTTGTAGTTGTTTTTCCGTTTGTACCGGTTACTGCAACTATTGGGATCCGGGCTGATGACCCAGGCGGGTAGAGCATATCAACAACCGGTTCGGCTACGTTTCGCGGTAACCCTTCTGTTGGGGCAATGTGCATTCTGAATCCCGGTGCTGCATTTACTTCGAGAACAGCACCACCGATTTCTGCCATCGGATGACTGATATCAGATGTCATTATATCGATTCCGCAGATGTCAAGTCCAATAATCCGTGCAATTCTCTCACACATAAAGACATTATGAGGATGAACAATTTCTGTTACATCAGTTGCAGTTCCTCCGGTACTCAGGTTTGCTGTTCGCTTGAGATAAAGTTCTTCACCATTATTGATAACCGACTCCAGGGTCAGGTTTTTTTCTGATAAAATCTGTAACGTCATGTCATCAACTTTTATAGCAGTCAGTTCTTTTTCATGACCATAACCTCTTCGCGGATCTGAATTTACCTGATCTATAAGTTGTTGAATGGTTGACTTTCCGTCACCGGTAACTGCTGCCGGTTTGCGCAGGGCTGCAGCAGTAAAACGGTAGTTGATCACCAGTACCCGGTGGTCAAATCCGGTAATGTATTTTTCAATAATAACTCCCCTTGAAATTCTCTTGGCAACAGCAAATGCTTCTAATGCCTGTTCTTTGGATGTAATGTTAATGGTTGCACCTCTACCATGGTTGGCATTTACCGGTTTTATTACAATTGGAAAACCCGTATAATCAATAGCATCTTGCAGGTCTTCATTAGAATAAATGATTCTTCCCTTAGGAACAGGAATTGCAGCTGCCTCAAGAAGGTTTTTTGTATCTTCTTTGTCACAGGCAATTTCGACAGCAATACTTGAAGTAGTAGAAGCTACAGTAGCTTGGATCCTTCTTTGATTTTTGCCATATCCAAGTTGAACCAGTGAATGGCGGTTCAGCCTAATCCAGGGAATTCCACGAGAGGCAGCTTCCTCAACAATACTTCCGGTACTGGGCCCCAATCGTTCGTCTTCCCGGATTTCGCGTAGCTGCTGAATATCATCATCAAGCGGGTATTCTTTCCCGTCAATAAGTGACTGAACAATTCTTACCGATGCCCGGGCTGCATAAACTCCGGCCTTTTCTTCCATGTAAGAAAATACAACATGATAAACACCGTGTTCACCCGTACTCCGGGTCCGGCCGAAACCAACATCCATTCCGGCAAGCGTTTGAAGTTCCAGAGCAACATGTTCGATTACATGGCCCATCCAGGTTCCTTCCCTTACTCTTTTAAAGAATCCACCTGCATGGTCTTCGCTGCAACGGTGTTCATACATTGTCGGAAACATCTTTTCCAGCCGTTCTGGGAAACCAGGAATCTTATTTGAAGGAAAATCTTCATACTCTTCCAGATCGAGTTTCATAACAATCAGTTTGTGCCTTCGGATGCTCCAGAAGTTTGGCCCTCTCATCGGTCGGATTTCAAGTATTTTCATAAATAATAATTATGTATGGTATGGGCAAAGAAAAATGATTCGTTCGAAATATCGAAACCGGAGCAAGTAACAAATTAAAAGATAAATAGGGGGGCTTTTACCTGAGCAAATACATCTTTCCCCATCCTTTTTTAAAGTAAGGATCAGCAGCAGTTGCTCTTTTTTCAATACGCTGGCCATTGAGGTTAGTAATTACCCGGTACAGGTAAATTCCATTGGCAAGCTGATCTCCAAATTGATCTCTGCCATCCCAAGCAAATTCGGTAATATTTCTTCCGATATGCACTGGCCCGATTTCATTCTGCAGAATTTCCCGGACAATTTTTCCTGTAATTGTCAGAATCTGAATTTTCGTTTGTGTGGGAATCTCACTGCCGGTTAAGGTAAATACAAATCGGGTGGAGGTACTGAATGGATTTGGATAGTTAATGACTTCAGTAATTGAACTATGATTAATGACTTCAAATGAGATGCGGTAATTATACTGACCGGATAGGTTCCCTGCTTCATCACTTGCCTGAACATCAATTTTATAAATTCCATCAGTTTCAAAAATGGGATTGTATTCAATCAGAAAACTATTATCAGGTAAGCTGGCAGGAATATATTTCATTTTTGACCGGTCGGTACTGATCCCGGGAGCATTTTCAAAACTGAGTTTACTTTGAATTCCGTCTGGAGTTGTAAGAAATACGCGGTATTTATTTGTGTCATTCAGAGCAATAAATTTGTTTTCATCTTTCAGCTTAATCAGAATCTGAGGTTTGGCTGATACAATATCTCCTTCCAGGATATGCTGACCGTCAAAAGTTACATCCAGAACCGGGTTGGTAATATCTTTATTTACTTTGAAGAAAACATTAGCCAGATTATTGAAATGATACTGTTCCGGTTGATCCTCCTTTGGATTAACCTCGATCCATAACGAATTATTACCTGCATATCCAAGAGAATTGAAAGTACCTGAGGCAATGAAGTGTTCTCCGGGATTAAGTTTTTTGTAACGTGAAGAAATTACGGGAACCAGCTGGTTATTGCCGCTAAATGCAAAAAAGTCAACCAGCAAACTATCAGTGAAAGCAGTATTACTGATATTTTCAAATGCAATTTCAAACTTAAAATTCTGGCCTTCATCAATTGATGAGGAAGATGGGGTTACAGCAAAATATTTTTGAGGATTTAGTGCACCTTCAGGAACTTCAGTATAATAAATCTGCCAGCGTTCAAGTTGAGGAGGCGTCCGGACTAGTTCATCCTGTAAATAGGCTTTGAGTTTTAAT
>JADLBQ010000006.1 GCA_020847635.1 Bacteroidia bacterium | reverse complement strand
GGCATATTTGTCCCATCCATTTTAGCAGTTACCGAAATTGTTGCTTCACCCTGAGTAGTAACTTTTGCCATGTAATGACCTCCCCCTGCTTTTGGGTCTTTTGTTAACGAACCTCCCCCTCCGGTTATTGTTGCAACAACATTCTCATTTGCTACTCCCGGAACAGAAATAGACATGGGATTATCAACCCCAATGTAAAGTACGTTCATCTTATCAGCAGAAATGACAGTTGAAGGTTTTGCAGCTATGTATTCAGCAGTAAAAGGATAGGACTCCTCTTCATTCGTAGAAGGATTTTTTACAGTTATTAAACCTCCCCATTTCTTCAGACCTTCGGAAGTAGCAGAGACTTCATACCGTCCAACCCCACCGGAAACCTCAATTTCAGTTCCGTTTCCGCGCAATGCCTTTTTGGCTGTATCAATATCGCCAACGACAATCTTAGGATTGGATGTAGAACTCACTGCTGCAAGAAAAACATCGGCAGAATACTTCTGTCCAATCAACACATAACTGGTCGGAGCAATCACCCTGGCCTGTAAGGCATCAAACTTAAAAGATGATCTGTTTATAGAAGTAAATAAATGGTTGATCACTTCAGACTCCGAGTTTCTGACATCTGTTTGAAACTTGGTTAACAAGGCGACACAGGCTACAACCGGATTATGATAAAAATTGGCCATTTCCCAAGTTCGTTTATTATCACGAACAACAATTGGGCTTGTAGGATTGGGATCCTTTGTATTCAGCAGTTCGTCAAATCTCTGTTTAAATTTTTGCTGGTCTGCCGGATCGAGATTTTTTATCAGATTACTTTTAAACTCCTCAATTTTATTTTTGAGTTCTGTTGCCTTCTGCCCTCTACCGTCATTTTCACTACCACACATCAGATTTGTTGCCACATCATAATCATCCTTCTTATTCACATCAATCAATGACGGTACAGCTTCACCTTGTTCAACTCCATCTGTTTTTGTAATTAGTTCATTCTTGATTCCGTCAATGTATTGTTCCATATCAGCAGCCAGTTTCTTGACTGCCATTGCCCGGTCATAAAACGGTTTTGTTTTTACCGGATCATTATCCATTGCAAAGGCAAAATCGTCATACGTACGTTGGTTTTTTGCATTAATATTCTTATTCGAAATTTCTAAACTGTCATTGACGGTCACAAAAGCATTAATAATTTCTTTTGAGACATTCAGCGCCAGCAGTGCTGTCAACACCAGATACATCAGATTAATCATTCGCTGACGAGGCGAGAGACTTGAAGGAGCATTACCACCCATAATTTTTTATTGGATTGATTAAATGAGGTTAAAAATATAAATTGAATAAACGAAATTCAGACAGCAAATCATATAAATCCGACTATTTATTCGGATTCATATTCATAGCTGAAAGCATATTTCCATAAACGGTATTCAGCGATGACAGATTTTTTGCCAGCTTAGACACCTCATCTTTATATTTTCTGGTGTCCTCAACAGAAGAATTTAGATTTTCCATCAATTGATTTATTCCTTCATAAAACTTGCTGGTTTGCTTTAAATGAGAAGCCGAATCCTGAAGTTGTAATTCGTAATTAGCATTAATTGCAGCCAGATTACGTCCAGCATTTTTCACTTGTTCATTATATGCCTTCAAATCATCTGATGAAGCATTGATTTCACCCATAACACTTGCTGCCTTGTCATAAGATTGAGTCAGCGTTGAAAGCGAAGAAGCTGCCTTTTTCGCATTGGAAGTAAATTCATTTGTAGCAACCGTAGTATCTGATAAATCAGCCAGTTTAGCTGTGTTGTCACCCAGTTTATTCAAACCGGTACCGAGGCTCTGAATCAAATCAGGACCTATTTTAGCATCAGCGAGCATTTTGTCTAATGCCTGAGCTACCGGATCTGCCTTCTTTTTCTTACCCTTTTCATAGCCTGGCTCTTGCAGTCCAGCAAGTTCCGGATAAACCAATGACCAGTCAACTTCTTCATGCACAGGTTCAAAAGCAGAGAAGAAGAAAATAATGGCTTCTGTCAAGAGTCCGATTGTCAGAAATAATCCGGCTCCCGGCCAGTGCTGAATTTTAAATAATGCTCCCACCAAAACAATAGAAGCACCCCATCCGTAAAGACGGGCCATAAAGAGTTTGAATGATTTACTACGAGTGATTTGCGTCAGTCCCATAATTTTTTAAAAGGTTTTTGTTTTTAAGTTAATAACAGTTTAAAGAATAGTATAATTGAATTTAATATTTGACAAAAGAATAAAACTTATTGAATAGTTTAACCAACTGTTGAAAAAATATCAGAAGTCGGATTTATCACGACCCAGGAAATCCATGACACAACGGAAGCCTACATAGCACTTAGCAGTATCCTGATATTCATAAGAACGGGTACTGGTTTGCAAATAATAACCCACATCTTTCCATGAGCCGCCACGAATCACTTTTCTTTTAAGGGCAACGGGATCATTCTCATTTGCTTCGTATTCGTATTGTGGGTTCAAATCATGTGTAAAATTATAGGATGATTCATCAAATGCATCACTGCACCATTCTGCAACATTACCAGCCATACAATACAGTCCATAATCATTAGGCCAGTAAGAAGTAACTTTTACAGTATAAAATCCACCATCATCAAGGTAATTACCTCGCATGGGTTTAAAATTTCCAAGGAAACAACCTCTGCTGTTCCGGATATAAGGACCTCCCCAGGGATATGGGTTTAGAGCTAATCCGCCTCTGGCAGCATATTCCCATTCGGTTTCGGTAGGCAGCCTGTATGCCTGAACCATTGTTTCACCATTTGACAGCAGGTAACTGTCAAATAATTGAGTTCTCCAGATACAGAAAGCACGTGCCTGCTTCCAGGTAACGCCAACAACCGGATAATCATCATAAGCAGGATGCCAGAAATAACTGCTGGTTATAGGGTCATTAAAGGAATAGGTATAATCATGAATCCAGGCCAGCGTATCCGGATAAACATTGATGATGTCCTTTTTGATAAAGACCGAGCGGTCTGTCATACCTTGTTCGCGATTTGATTTTTGAGCAGCTGCTTTCAGATCAATCCAGTAGTATTCAAAATTCAATTTACGGACATCTAATTCCTTTCTTCTGTAGAATCGTTCGCTTTCCGGCAAAAACAGTTCATTTAAAGTTTCGACATTTTCTTCTTCATCCCATTTAATTTTTGCTCTCCAGTTTATACGTTCACCATATTCACCTTCTTCAATTAAATGATCTCCGCCAATTAAACGATGGGCTAATGAATCACGCACCCATTCAACAAACTGGCGGTATTCATTATTGGTAATTTCTGTATCATCCATATAAAATGCCTTGACCGAAACTGAGCGGCTTTGAGCAACTAATGAATAAGGAACGTCCTGATCGCTTGGTCCCATCAAAAACGAGCCTTGTGGAATGAAAACCATACCATAAGGATCAGCCTGATACCATCTTTCCCTTCCCTGTGCACCAATCAATTGTCCTCTGTTACCGCCTCCACAGCTACTAAGAATAAGTAAAATGAAAGATCCGATGATGAGTTGTCTCATTTTTTACAATTTAAGGTTTAACTCTGAACTTCAAAGATAATTGTTAACGAACTGAATACCAAAATATTTTGCTTTTGAATGATTGCACTGGTCTTTACGTTGCTCTCTAAATTAAGTTGCTTTCTCTTAAATTTAAGGTATATTTATAAGAATCTTACGTTTTTAACTGAAGAAGGTTGTTTTTTCCTGATTTTGTAACAGTAGCCCAGAAAAATCTCATGGGATCCATTATTAAAATCCTTAAGCCTGGATGTTGTGATATCATACGAGTAACCTAGCCTCAGATTCTGAAACAGGTTAACTCCGGCCATTGCTACAATGGCATCTTCAAGCCGGTAGGATGCCCCAACATAAAACGTATTGCTGAAGTGAACATTTAAGTTAATGTCAGCAATGGTTTTGGCAGGAATGTTTTTGACAAACACCGATGGCTTTAAAGCTACAGAAGGAGTCAGATCAAAACTTGCACCTACCATTCCATAAAGGTGACGGGCCAGTTTAGAAGATTGATTTCCGTAATCAATTTTTGCTTCAGTTAAATGCAGAGCGGATACACCTGCATAAAAATGTTCTGAATTGTAATAAGCTCCCAATCCCAGATCAATTGCCGAACCACTGACATTATTTTTTGGGATCAGCGGATCGTCTAAATCCTTTGGATTATAAACTCCACTATTGTCATAAACATATCCTCCTTCAAGTGATTTCTGCATCAAACCGACATCTGCACCAATTGCAATCTTACCCACACCCACATCAAATCGCAGTGCATAGGCAAGCTTGGCATTAAACGATTTCTCAAATCCTATTTTATCATTCATTAAGGTCAGTCCGAGTCCCCCATGCAGAAAAGAAACTGGAGCATCAATACTTAAGACGCCTGTCTTAGGAGCACCGTCAAAACTAACCCACTGGCTTCGATACAGCAAATGAGCACAGATAGCATCATTACTTCCGGCAGTCGCAGGATTTGGCTGAAGCCTGTTAAACATATTCTGGCTGAATTGAGGATCCTGCTGAGCAAAAACCACGGTAATAACCCCAACAAAAAGCGAAACTAATAATAGTTTTTTCATATTAATGGTTAGAATTTAATGTCCTTTGAGTGATACGTCTTCCGAATTAGGGCGGTAAAGTAACTAAAAAATAAACTTTCAAACAAAACAATATTTATGATATTTTCTGAAGAGCCTGCCACCAACGGTCCGGAATTTCATCACTACATGCCTGTTCATAATCCTTATAGGAGCAAGGCAAAAAATGTGATTTTAAAAGCCGGTTTTTGTTTTCTGACGGCAGCTCAATCCACCATCGCTCTGTCTTTTTGCTTTTCAGAAATACAATTTCATCCTTATAAGAGGGTAACGGAACCCGGTAAACAGTAAAATTCTGCTGTTGTGACTTAACCGGTAAATCCATCTTACGATTAGCAAACCCCTCCAGAAAATACCATATCATCTGCGCTGCTAGTCCGGAGGTCTGGTCATGATGGTCTTCATCCGGATTCAAATTATAAAGACCTGCTCCGGTGAGTCTATCATTCATGCCGGCATAATACATCATTTGGCAAGCCTCCTCACCATAAAATCCATTCGGAGATGGCTTAAGAACGGAAGGGGCATCACTCTGCCGAATGGATGTCATATCGAAGGAGATCATATCTGCATTCCGGATAATCGGTTCTGTTTCTTTCAGGTCTTCACGTACTAAGCCAAGCCGGTATGCATCAAAAAAGAGCTTCTCCATTAAATGTACCTGTTCCTGACCTACATAATAAGTCTGATAGCCAAGATTACTGAAATTGAAGAGGTAATTCGGATTTGAAAGAACAATTTTTCCGATATAGGTCTGGTCATTCAACTCATCCTCAGGTGTGCCTAAATCAAAAGCAGGATCAACACCTGTAATATTGATCGCCTGCTCCAAATTCGCATATCCCAGATAATGAGCATAAGTAAGATCCTGGCTACCTCCTATTATTACCGGAATAATATTCCGCTGAAGTAAATCAGTTACAATTGCGCCCAGTGCATGATATGTATCGTTAATTGAATTCCCGGCAATAAAGTTACCTACATCGGCCAGCCTGCATAGCTGACTGTGTTTTTTTAATGCATAAAATGCTTTTCTGATTTTATCCGGTGCATTTGATTGGGGCTTAGGCGATTTAGTTCCTCTGTATTCATTCACCCCAAGAATAACTACATCAATATCCATATCCCCGGGGAAACCCTTAGTTATAGAATTTATGGCGATGTGCTGCATTAAGGCATCAGAGACCTGAAATTCATCCCGGCTATAATCAGCTAGGTCAATTGGTTGAAATAGTTCGGCTAGGTTCACTCTTGAGCTTTCTTTTTCCGTGTGGTTTTTCGAACTGTTTTTTTCATTGTTCCGGCTTTCTTTACCGGAGTTTTCTTTTTATCTCCTTTTGCAAGTTTAACAACTTGTTCATAAGTTAAACTGGAAGGCTCAGTACCAGCCGGAATTTTAACATTTTTATTTTCAAATTCAATGTAAGGCCCAAAACGTCCTTTCAGAATCCTGACCTTCTTATTTTCCTCAAACTCTTTAATTACATTTTTTTCAAGAGCTTGCTTTTTTTCATTAATAATCTCAATTGCCCGCTCCAGTTCAATCTTCCAAGGGTCTTCCTTTCTGGAAATTGAATAAAATTTGCCATCGTATTTAATATAAGGTCCAAACCTTCCACTTGATACTATTACCTGTAAGCCTTCAAACACTCCCAGATTACGCGGAGTCCTTGCCAGATCAGGAGTTAGTCTTTTTTCCTCTATTATTTGTATAGCTCGTTCAAAAGAAATTTCAAAAGGATCATCAGAAGCTGGAAGTGAATAGAATGTATCGCCATGCCTTATATAAGGGCCATAGCGGCCAATCGCTACCATCAGATCAAGATCTTCAAATTGCCCGAGATTACGTGGTAGTTTAAATAAGGAGAGTGCTTCTTCAAGTGTGATGGTTTCCAGCCGTTGCCCACGTCTGAGGCTGGCGTATTCCAGGCTTTCATCGTCATCCTCCCTTTTTTTCTGAGCCATCGGACCATAGCGACCAATTCGCACAGAAACCGTTTTACCCGATTCAGGGTCTTTTCCCAAAATGCGTTCTCCACTTGCCCGTTCGGCTGTCTTTTCAGTTTGCACTACAGTCTTATGAAAAGGGAAATAGAATTTTTTCAGCATTTCTCTCCATTCCAATTCACCTTCCGCGATTTTATCGAATCCCTTTTCAACAAAAGCTGTAAAATTGTAGTCCAGAATTTGTTCAAAGTTCTGAACCAGAAAATCATTTACGACCGAACCGATATCTGTCGGAAAAAGTTTTGCTTTTTCGCTGCCAGCAATTTCGGTTTTCTCGATGGAGGTTACTTTATTGTCTTTTAATGTAACCACCTTATAAGACCTGATTTTACCGGGCCGGTCTTCCTTTGCAACATAGCCTCGCTTTTGGATAGTAGAAATCGTTGGAGCATAAGTTGAAGGCCTACCGATTCCAAGTTCTTCCAGTTTTTTAACAAGACTTGCCTCAGTATATCGGGGCGGTGGATTACTGAATCGCTGACGTGCTTCAATAAAATCCATGTCTGTTTGTTGGCCTTTGGTCAGCTGAGGAAGTAAATAATTTTCGCTCTTTTCAGAATTTTCATCATCCGTTGATTCAAGATATACCCTCAGAAAGCCATCAAATAAGATGACTTCACCAGTTGCAATAAATTTATTGTCGGTTTTATCATTGCTTATTGTTACAAGGGTTCTTTCAATCTGAGCATCACTCATCTGAGAAGCGATAGCCCTTTTCCAGATCAGTTCGTACAATCTTTTTTCAGCTTGATCTCCATCAATCGAAGAATGATTAAAATAGGTTGGCCTGATAGCTTCATGAGCCTCTTGTGCAGAAGCAGACCGTGTTTTATAACGCTGGGGATTGGAATACTCCCCGCCAAAAGCAGAGGTTATTTCCTTTTTAGCACTGGAAATTGCTTCTTCTGAAAGGTTAACTGAGTCAGTTCGCATATAGGTTATCTTTCCATTTTCATAAAGGCGCTGAGCAATACTCATTGTCTGAGCAACTGAAAAGCCCAACTTCCGGCTTGCTTCCTGTTGTAAGGTAGATGTTGTAAACGGTGCTGACGGACTTTTCTTACCGGGCTTCTTTTCAAGATCCGAAATTGTAAAAGAGGCTCCATTAAGTTTGCTTAGAAGCTGAATAGCTGACTCTTCAGAAGGCAGCCGTTTTTCCAGTTCAGTTTTCAAAAATTTTGGGAAGCCTTTCTCATCATAAACTAAAAAGGTCCCGGTTACTTTATAAGATGATGACGACTGATACTGTTCATATTCGCGTTCTCTTTCCACAATTAACCTGACTGCTACTGATTGAACTCTACCAGCCGAGAGGCCAGGCTTAACCTTCTTCCAGAGAATGGGCGACAGTTCAAAGCCAACAAGCCTGTCTAAAACCCTGCGTGCCTGTTGAGCATTGACTAAATGTTTGTCAACATTGCGAGGGTTTTTGAGAGCTGTTTCAATGGCCTTTTTTGTAATCTCATGGAAAACAATTCTTCTAATGACATCCCTTTTTAACTTTAAGATTTCAGACAGATGCCAGGAGATGGCTTCACCTTCGCGGTCTTCATCCGTTGCCAGCCATACCCATTTAGCTTTTGCCGCGTGTTTCTTCAGGTCACTGATAATTTCTTTTTTATCATTTGAGATCTCATACTGTGGTTCAAAGTTGTTTTCAATATCTACTCCTTTATCAGCCTTCACGAGATCCCTGACATGCCCGTAACTTGATTTCACTACGAACTCTCTGCCAAGAAAACCTTCAATGGTCTTTGCTTTAGCAGGTGATTCAACAATCACTAAATTCTCAGCCATTTACTGTTTTTCTTTAAACAAATAATAATTTTTGAAGGCGCAAATAAAAACCTTTTTAATAATTCAAAAGCAAATCATCAGCTTTTTCA
Source organism: Bacteroidia bacterium (assembly GCA_020847635.1). Classification (GTDB taxonomy): domain Bacteria; phylum Bacteroidota; class Bacteroidia; order AKYH767-A; family OLB10; genus CAADHD01. The sequence continues at coordinate 13,886 of JADLBQ010000006.1, read as the reverse complement.
GGTATCGCACTAAGGGCAGTGCTGCAATTATCTACCTTTGCAAAAACCTAGAAGATGATCTGGATTCAGGATAAAAAAGTTATTGATGAAAGCATCCAGGGCACTGCTTTGGATACTTCTTTATCTCCAGAAAAGCCAAATGGCAGAAAATTATTTATTGAGAGCTATGGTTGCCAGATGAATTTTTCTGACAGTGAAATTGTTGCTTCAGTTCTAATTAATGAAGGCTACACCCTAACTACTGACATACTTGAAGCCGATGTTATTTTCCTTAATACATGTGCGATACGCGAAAATGCTGAGTTAAAAGTTCGGCAGCGCTTACAGAGTTTCAAATCCAGGAAAAAAATAAATCCCGGACTCATTGTTGGCGTTTTGGGATGTATGGCAGAGCGGCTGAAAACAAAGTTGCTCGAAGAAGAGCAACTTGTTGATCTTGTGGCAGGGCCAGATACTTACCGTGATCTTCCAAAATTAATTTCTGCTGTTGTCTCCGGCCAAAAAGCAGTGAATGTCCTGCTGTCGAGAGAAGAAACCTATTCTGATATTAATCCTGTCAGGTTAAGCAGCAACGGTGTCACAGCTTTTATCAGTATCATGAGGGGATGCGATAACATGTGTTCATTTTGTGTTGTACCGTTTACGCGCGGACGTGAACGCAGCCGTGATCCGGAATCCATTATTCGCGAAGCAAAAAATCTGTTTGACCAGGGCTACCGTGAAATTACCTTACTTGGTCAGAATGTTGATTCGTATTTATGGTGGGGAGGCGGTCAGAAAAAGGATCTGGAGGAAGCAGTAGTTCAATTGGCTTTGAATCATCAATTGCCTGAAGAAGAGCAAAAGAAATTTATAACGTTTGCAGGTTTGATTGAACAGGTTGCAGAAATTAATTCCGATCTGAGGATTCGTTTTTCAACTTCAAACCCCCGAGATATGACAGATGCTGTTTTATATGCTATGGCAAAGCATGAAAATATCTGTAAATATATCCACCTGCCTGTTCAGTCAGGAAGCACACAGATACTGAACCGCATGAACAGGGGTTATACGCGCAGGGAATACGTTAACAGGATTGAGGCAATCAGAAGAATCATTCCTGAGTGCAGTATCTCAACCGATACTATAAGCGGTTTTTGTGGTGAGACGGAAGAAGATCATCAGCAGACTTTAGCTTTGTTTAACCAGGTGAAATTTGATTTTGCCTATATGTTTAAATACTCCGAACGACCCGGAACAGCTGCATCAAAGAAGCTGCCCGATGATGTTCCTGAAGAAATAAAGAAGCGAAGACTACAGGAAATCATTGATACCCAATTGGAGCTTTCGTTGAAAAGCAATAAGAAAGATATCGGTAAAACATTCAGCATACTTGTTGAAGGAACCTCAAAAAAGTCAGAAGACTTTCTCTATGGCAGAAATTCTCAGAATAAAGTAGTTGTTTTCCCAAAAGAAGATTCTGCTCCCGGAGAATACCGCAAAGTAATAATCGAATCCTGTACAGCAGCTACACTCCTAGGCGTACTTGTTAATAAATCCCGTTGATGAAAGTGTATTTTTGATAATTAATAATCACATAAAATCGGATTCAAAAAGTTTATTTTCGTCCCGTTAAATTATAGATAAGTGAAGTTAAGCAGAGAAGTCAAAACCGGAATTGTTGTAACAGTTGCCATTGCAGCAACCATCTGGGGCTTTAATTACTTAAAAGGAACAGAACTGTTCACACGAAACAATACGTATTATGCCCTGTATGACCGGATTGACGGTTTGGCTGCTTCAAATTCAATTATTATGAATGGAATCAAGATTGGTTCGGTGAAAAAAATCCGTTTTTCAACTGACCGAACTGGCAGAATCATAGTTACCATGCAAGCTAAACGGGATGTATTTATTCCGGAGAATTCGATTGCACGGATTATCAGTTCTGATTTATTCGGAGGAAAATCCATTGAAATAATTATGGGTAGCAGTAAAGAAATGCTGACCAATCATGACACACTCAGCAGTGATTTAAAAAGCGGAATTGAACAGCAACTAGGTCCTGTTAAAGACAAAGCTGAGGCACTGATTGAATCGCTGAACTTATTAACACATTCACTCAACCAGCTCTTAGATGAAAAAGGACGAAATAACCTTTCAGCATCGTTTACCAACCTGAACAACATCACTGCCAACTTTGAGAAAACCACTGCTACACTCGATCAGATGATTTCAAGCCCTGAGGGGAAACTGAATCGGATTATTTCCAATACGGATGCAGTAACTTCAACTCTAAAGGATAATAGCCAGCGAATAGGAAAAATTATTCAGCAAACCGAACAAATTACAGATTCACTGGCTCATTCAGAACTTGCTGCTTCCATCAATCATCTGAATCAATCACTGGCTGAATTAAACGGAATTCTGAAGAAAGTTAATCAGGGTGAAGGCTCATTAGGATTATTAGTGAATGACAAAGAACTCTATAATAAACTTACGGCAACAACAGAAAACCTTGACCAGTTGCTGATTGACCTGAAAGCCAATCCAAAACGGTATGTGCACTTTTCCTTATTTGGTAAAAGAAAATAACATCAGCAGGTGTTGAAACCTGAGTCTGAAAACTCCGATTGTTACTTCTATTCCTTTATATCTTAGCAACCTCTAAAAGAAAAAGATTTGCTGAGTTCAATTATTTTCATTGTCATATTAATTGCAGGTATTATTCTCTTTACCCGTAATGTCAGAAAGATCATCAGAAATATTAAGCTAGGTAAACCGATGCCGCCAGCAGACCGAAAGAAAGAACGCTGGCTTCAGATGGCACAGGTAGCCTTAGGACAATCAAAACTGGTTAAACGACCGGTAGCCGGAATTCTGCACATATTTGTATATGCCGGTTTTATCATCATCAACATTGAAGTTTTGGAAATTCTCATTGATGGAATTTTCGGAACCCATCGTGTTTTTGCGCCATTAGGTGGTTTATATAATTTTTTAATTGGAAGCTTTGAAATTTTAGCATTACTTGTTCTTGTCGGCTGTCTGATTTTCCTGATTCGCAGAAATATTTTACGCATCAGGCGATTCCACCAACGGGAAATGACTTCCTGGCCGCGCAGTGATGCAAATATTATTCTGATTACAGAGATTATCCTGATGAGTTTATTTCTGGTCATGAATGCTGCTGACAGCATTCTCCAGCATCGTGGTTTCTCACACTATATTCAAGCCGGTTCCTTTCCCGTCAGCAGCATGATTGCTGATATGTTTAATGGCTTAAGCAACTCGTCACTGGTAACAATTGAGCGTATTTGCTGGTGGCTGCATATCACCGGGATTCTTATATTTTTAAATTATCTTCCCTACTCCAAGCATTTTCATATTCTAATTTCTTTTCCGAATACCTGGTACGCTGATTTAGGACCAAAAGGACGATTCACTAATCCGGAGCAGGTAACGCATGAAGTGAAACTCATGCTGGATCCATCGGCTGAGCCACCTGAAAATACGGGAACACCCCAGCGATTTGGTGCCAAAGATGTTTTTGATTTATCAGAAAAACATTTAATGGATGCTTACAGTTGTACAGAATGTGGCCGGTGCACCTCTGTATGCCCTGCAAATGTTACCGGTAAACTTTTGTCACCACGGAAAATCATGATGGATACCCGTGACCGGCTCGAAGAAGTAGGAAAGAATATAGATTCAAACGGACAGTTTAAAGATGACGGAAAAACATTGCTTTACAATTATATAAAACCGGAAGAAGTTTGGGCCTGCACAACCTGCAATGCATGTGTTGAAGCTTGTCCTGTATTAATCAATCCCTTATCTATCATTTTGGAAATGAGAAGGTATCTTGTGATGGAGGAAAGTGCTGCTCCCAATGAATTAAATGGAATGTTCAGCCGCATTGAAAACAATGGAGCACCCTGGCAATTTCCACAGGCTGACCGATTAAAATGGGCTGATGAAGATTATAAAAATTTCAATTATGAAGGTTAAAACATATCCAGACTTTATCGCAGAAGGCTCCAATCCTGATATTTTATTCTGGGTTGGCTGCGCATCGAGTTTTGATGAAAGAGCGCAAAAAGTTACCCGTGCAGTTGCATTTTTACTTGAAAAAGCAGGTGTAACTTTTGCTGTGCTGGGTACAGAAGAATCTTGTAACGGAGATCCAGCCAAACGTGCAGGAAATGAATTTCTTTATCAGTTACAAGCTATGTCAAACATACAAGTGATGAATGGCTATGGAGTAAAAAAAATAGTTACTGCCTGCCCGCATTGCTTCAACACACTTAAGAATGAATATCCTGATATGGGCGGTAAATACGAGGTGCTTCATCACAGTATGCTGATTCAGCAACTGCTCAACGAAGGTAAACTGAAGGTGGAAGGCGGAAAATTTCTTGGGAAAAAAATTGTTTATCATGACCCCTGCTATCTTGGAAGAGGAAACAATGTCTATGAAGCACCACGTGATATTATTAAAGCACTGGATGCAAACCTTTCTGAGATGCAACGCAATCGTGAAAACGGTTTTTGCTGCGGAGCTGGCGGAGCACAGATTTTTAAAGAGTCTGAAAAGGGAGACAAAGAAATCAACATTGAACGAACAGAAGAAGCTCTTGGTGCAAAACCTGATTACATTGCCGTAAGTTGTCCGTTTTGTATTTTAATGCTTACCGATGGAGTAAAACATTTCAGCAAAGAGAAAGAAGTTAAGGTTGTAGATGTGGCTGAGTTATTAGCTGCTTCGTTAAAACAATAACAAAGTTCTTAAGGTGAGAAAGTTCATTTTACTTATTCTGATTCTCTGTGCATGGGTGAGTTGGGATGCTGCCTTCTCACAATCACCTGATGAATTAATAAGCAGAAGTTATTCAGTTGCCTCCCGAATTCAGAACGGAATCTACACTGCAATCACCGGAATAAAATATCCGGTCAGAAGTGATACAATTATCATTTCCGGCAAAGTACGATTTGAAAAGAATCCGAAAGACTCTGTGGTAGGTTGCCGGTATGATATTCTGACAACATCAGAACGCTATCTTTACGATGGCAGCTTCCTGGTATCAGCTTATTTAAATGACTCCTTAAAGGTGATTCATGACCGGTGGATTTATCCTTTAAACACTCAGGGGAAACAGCCATTCAGGCTACTTTACGACTATTTTACCGGCACCCCTTTTATGCTAAAAGAACTGATGAATAACAGGTCAGTTACAAAGAAATTATTGAATGATTCCGTAATTGGCAAATCGCCATGCTATGTACTTCAGACTGCAGCTTTTGACAAAGACGACACCTACAACAACGCTGTTAATTTATTTATAGCCAAGTCAGATTTTATGTTACTGGGTTATTCAATATCATCCGAATATCTGAACCGGATTCAGTTTCAATATCAGTTTATCACAGATTACTCCCTTAATCTTCCACAGCCCGACAGGGACTATTCGGGAGAATTAATTCCCGAAATGTATTATTCAAAACGTTATACTCCTGATGAAATTGAGAGGTTGTTACCAATTGGTTTTACTGCTCCTTCGTTTACATTAAAGGATACTGACAATCATACGTTCTATTCAGGTAGTGCAAACGGTAAAATAATGGTCCTGTTTTTCTGGCATATGTTCTCACCAGAGTCACGGCAGGCTCTTGCAGTTATGGAGAAGCTTAGCCACGATCTTGAGGGAATGGGTGTAATTTTGCTGGGAATGAACGTAAAAGAACCTGATCTTACTGGAATGTTAAAATTCCTGAAACACAGAGACATCTCATTCCGACAATTGTTAGATGCACGAGTTATTGCCTTAAAATACAATGTTCACGACTATCCTGCCTTTTATGTGATTGGTAGAAATGGCAAAGTACTTGACAGTTTCTACGATATGAAAAACGCTGATAGCAGAATCGAACTGACAATAAAAAGAAATCTTAATTAACTTAGTATGTATATTCCATTTGACCAACTTCCATCAGATTCCAAAATCATAATTTCCCAGGCATCAGAACCATTGAATGATGAACTGGAAAAAAATATAATGAACCAGGTTGTCCCGTTTCTTGAAAACTGGACAGCTCATAATAACACTTTACGTGCAAGTGGCATCATTTTACATCATCTGTTTTTAATAATAAGTGTTGATAAGAACTTTAACGATATCAGTGGTTGCAGCATTGATACCCTGTTCCGGTTTATTCAGGGCCTGGAAAAAGAATTTAACATTTCACTTTTAAACCGGAACATAGTTGCCTATCAAATACAGGGTCAGATTGAGTTAATGCCATTAACCTCCTTCCGGCAGTCCCTTAAAAACGGTAAACTTCCATCAGATACTCAGTTTTTTAACAATGTGATTCAGTTGAAAAGCGAGTTGGAAAACAACTGGCTAACCCAGGTCAATAAAAGCTGGATAGCTGTACATTAATTTCAGTTCACCTGATTTACTTTTTTATATATCCAACCTCCGTCTGGAAGCTGCGATTTCATTTCAAGCAATGCCTGATCAGCTTCATTGAGTGACTGATAGGATCCTGCACTCACCATTGTAAGTCCGGAAGGAGTCTTCCCGATTATTTCTGACTTAAGGCCTGAGGCATTCAAACCAGCCACAAGTTTACCGGCATTCTCTTCAATTCTGAAGCAGCCTACAATTATGAAATAGGAGAATGTGCGAGTTGTTGCAAATTCCAAAAAACTGCCGGGCGATTCGTGGATATCCTCTGCCTGATTATTATCAGAAGGCTTTGAGATCACTTCAGAATCTGATTCAGGAACCTTTTTATCCTCTCCCGGCCTGACCGGAAACCTCTCATCCGATATAGCAGGATGGTTTTCTTCAGTTAAATGCACCGAATTTGAGAATACTTCTTGTGATGGATTTGAATTTTCAATAATAGCAGAGTTGTGTGAAAATACGTTTTTGTTATTGTCCTGCCACAACAATGCAGCCAGCTGAATTTCGTAACGCGGAAATGAAGCCCAAATCATTAAGCATAAAGCCAGAACTGCAGCTACTGAAATCCATTCAGATTTCCGGTTAATTTTCCGGGGTTCTCCGGATACCGGATTAAACTTTAACTTTATCCTTTTCCCTTTCACTCCGGGAACGATAACTGGTTTTAATCCAAAACTTGAAGTAAGGTAATTCTGTGACCGGTCAGGGCTGAACTGCAAAACTTTCTCATGATTAAGATAAAAACTACCAATCTGTTCGACCCGGAAACGGTTCCCGGCTGTTACATCTGAAATTACTTTTTCTACCCATTGCATGATTGCCCTGCATGATTCTGCGTATGAAATGTTTTCCTTTCTGCTGATATAATCAGCAAGCAGACCATCATTTAATTTCAGGTTTGCATTGAAAGCGATTGTTCTTGAAGGCGGATGAAGCATTTTCCTGCTGTTGTCAAAATAAGATTCTTCTGGATTTGCAACAAATCCACCTAAACCGGGAATGATAACACAATCATGCTTTAAAAGTAATTCTGAAAGAAACCGGGAATCCATCTACACCTGTAATTTGCTGCTAAAATAGAAAAGCAGACGTTACAGGTTGAACTTTTTCTTAAGGTTCTCAATATCCTCCGGAATATCAACTGCATAGGTTGGAAAATCTGAAATTCTGGCAAACACCGAATAACCATTTTCAATCCAGCGCAATTGTTCAAGTGATTCTGCTTGCTCTAAATAAGAATCTTGAATTTTGGTTATTTCAAGAAGTGTTTCAATTTTATATCCGTAGATTCCGGTATGGATAAAATATTTCCTCTCTGCAAACAAGATTCTGTCCTTGTAAAACGGAACTGGTAATCTGGAAAAATAAATTGCCTTCCCACCTTTGTCTAAAACAGCTTTAACCAGGTTTTGATTCTCCACTTCCTCAACCTTCAAGGCAGGTCTTACCAGCGTTGCAATCTGAACCTCTTTTTGACTGATTAAATCAGCAACTGTATTGATCTGCTCAGGTTTAATAAACGGTTCATCCCCTTGAATATTAATGATTGCCTGATAGTCATTCTTAAGTTTTTCAGCAACTTCAGCACACCGGTCGGTTCCACTGGTGTGCTGATCAGATGTCATGATTACATTTCCACCAAAACTTTTGACATGATCTGCAATTCGGCTGTCATCGGTTGCCACCATGATCAGATCCAGCAGTGAAGATTTTGCCCTTTCATAAACTCTTTCAATCATTGACTTATCACCAATCTTAGCAAGCGGCTTACCAGGAAAGCGGGTTGAATTAAAACGTACGGGAATTAGCCCGGCAATTTTCCTCATTTTGCTGAAAAACCATTTTCAGCCAGCCGCATCAGGGTTCGTGAAAGTCCGTAACTCATGAATCTTAATTGGCTAACCTGATTATCACTGATTACTTTGAGGCTATTGAAATAACGGTCCCATAGTTCCCTGGGGGCATCCTGAGTGGGAAGACAGAAATATTCAGGAGGGAATTTATCTTTTGTATAAACCATAATAATAGCACAAGGTGATGACTCTCCATCACGGAAAAGTCCTTTGAATGAAACTGTCCGGTCTGGTTCTTCATAGATACCATAATCAACAATGCGATAACCCGGCTTCAGCGGCAATTTTGTCTGAAGTTGAATTTTATACCCTACAGTTCCAAAATTATATTCTTCTTCACTGGTCGGATTAATTTTCTGACCTAAGGAAACGGTAGAAAAGAAACATGACAGAATCAGGAAGATAGATGCAAAAACAGAAATGTTAGCATTCGGGTTCATATCAATTTATTGATTTACAAAGAACGAAAAAACAGACTGAACCCCAAATGAATCAAAAGCCTGGACAGGAAACATTCAGCATATGCTTTCTCCTGAGGAGGCCAAAGAATCCTCCTCTGGCCGAGTTTCTTTTTCCGCCAGATGACAGGTTATATACCAGAGTAACTCCAATATGTGAATAGCTGTCATTCATTTTTGAATTGCCCCTGCTTCTGCCGGCTTCCGGATAAGAGTCTTCCAGCCGTTTGTTTGAAAGCGCAACAGTTAATTGTCCATATGGAGCTGAAGCCAACAAGGCAGAATCAGGATAAACAGTACTGACATCATCCAGATAATCTGTATTGGTAAAATGATGAGCATAATCTACCCGAAGTTGCCAATGGGGGTCAAGGTTAAATGCTATTCCAATGCCAAATGGGAATGAATACCGGGTAAGCTTATACGGAGCCTTGGCAGTTACTTCAGTTATATTCTGGCCTTCTGTTCCTAATGGCTGCAATTCATACCAAACACCATTTAAACTGCCCTTCGGATTAAATTTAAAAATTCCGGCACCGGCATAGATAAACGGGTTCAAAAACGGCCGCTTATGGAGGTTCAGAGCAAAAAACTCTATTCTGGCAGAAAACTCATGGAGAACAGTTTTAAAGTTCTGATTACGCAGCCGATTATCTAACTCAGTTGCCCTGGCATCATCTGCTTCAAGATTACCATAAATGTAATTGAGCGATAGTTTACTTCTGGAAAAGAGAGCTTGAGCAATACCAACTGTTACAAAGGGTTTTTTCAGGCTTGTTTTAGAAAAAATCTTATCCATTTTTTCACTTAAATCACCCTGATACCAGATAATTCCTGAACCAAAACGTACTTCCGGATTTACCTGCGCATAAGAAACGCTGACGAATCCGTTTAAAACAAGCTCTCCAACAATTCCAGTCAGTACTAATAGCTTCAGGTTCATAAAACAAGTACGATCATAAAATTGAGTTATTTATTTCTATTTAACATGCATCTGTCAGTTATACGAAATCATATTTGCAAGGTTTATGTAATAATTAAAGAATTACCCGTCATTTCAGCCGGTATGGCAATGCCCATCAGTTTGAGAATGGTTGGTGCCAGATCAGCCAGGATTCCGTTTTTTATATGAACCCGTTGTAAATCATTACTGACATAAATACAGGGAACCGGATTGGTGGTATGAGCTGTATTTGGTGAGCCATCTTCGTTTTTCATTTTTTCAGCATTACCATGATCTGCAGTTATAAGGAAAAAGTAATCATGCTTAAGACCTTCTTCAACAATTTCATTAACACAGCTATCAACAGTTTTGACTGCTTGAATAATTGCCTGAGGTACTCCGGTATGACCAACCATATCCGGATTTGCAAAATTGACACAGATAAAATCGTGCTCACTTTTCCGTATCTCTTCAATCAGCATTTGCTTAACCTGTACAGCACTCATTTCAGGTTGTAAATCATAGGTTGCAACTTTGGGTGAAGCAATCAGGATCCGTTTTTCTCCTATAAACTCCTTTTCTCGTCCGCCCGAAAAGAAGAACGTTACATGCGGATATTTTTCAGTTTCAGCCATTCGTAACTGCCTTTTTCCCGAATTAGCAAGTACTTCTCCTAATGTATTTGTCAGATCTGCTTTCTCAAATATGACTTCAACGTTTTTAAATGTGTTATCATATCGGGTCATGGTTACAAAATGAAGTGGTAGTTTATGCATCGTGAACTCCGGCATGTTTTCCTGAGTTAACACATGGGTAATTTCCCTGCAGCGATCTGTTCTGAAATTAAAACAAATAACTGCATCACCTGGCTGAATAACTGCCACCGGCCGGCTATGTTCAACAATGGTAACCGGCTTTATAAACTCATCTGTAACACCCTTCTTATAAGAAGCATTAACAGCTGCTAATACATCCTCAAAAGCTTCTCCGTTCCCATTAGTCAATAAATCATAGGCGACTTTTATCCGCTCCCACCGCTTATCCCTGTCCATTGCATAATATCTGCCAATAACCGAAGCAACCTTTGCACCTGTACCTGTTGTTTTATCTATGACTGTTTTCAGAAAATTAATTCCGCTGTGCGGATCTGTATCGCGGCCATCTGTGAAAGCATGAATAAAAATTTTTTTCAATCCTTTTTCAGCTGCAAGCCTGCACAAATGAACCAGATGTTGCGCGTGTGAATGAACACCTCCATCAGAAACCAATCCGATTAGATGAAGAGCCTTATGGTTTTTCACTGCATAATCAAATGTCTGATTCAACACAGGATTTAGATCAATTGTCCGCTCTCGTACTGCCTTATTAATTAAGGCAAGTTCCTGATAAACAATTCTACCGGCACCAATATTGAGATGACCTACCTCAGAATTTCCCATTTGTCCTTCGGGTAAACCCACATGTTCTCCTGAAGTTACCAATTGGCAATTAGGGTATTTATTTAACAGGTTAAATACAAAGGGGGCATTTTCCGGTACTATAGCATTCACCGCAGAAAACGGTGCAATTCCCCATCCGTCAAGAATCATTAATACTACCTTTTTATTCATACTTAACTTTTTAAAACCATTTCAAAAATGCTGCCGGAAGGAAAATTATCCTTAACTACTATTCTTCCTTTGTGAAGCAACGCTACATGCTGGGCAATGTATAACCCCAGGCCCGTTCCTTTCGCAGAACGGGTATCCTCATTCCCTATTCTGTAAAATTTTTCAAAGATTTTAAGTCTTTCGCCCTTTGGCACTCCTGGACCCTGGTCTTCAACAGTAAAAACAACCTGGTTATTGATTTCTTTAAGTCCAACTGACACTTTGCTGTTTTCAGGTGAATATTTTTCTGCATTATCAACCAGGTTAATAACTGCTGATTGTAAGGCAAGCGAATCTCCTTTCAGATAAATATCAGGCTGAATAGCTGTTTCGAAACTTATTTTTTTATAATGGATACCCTGCCTGAGTTCAATAACTCCTGCAACAAGCTCACTGAAATTTAATTCTTCTTTATTCAGCTGTAAGGATCGGTTTTCCAGTTGTGCAGCAGTAAGTGCGTTTTCAACCAGCTCATTTATTCTGTTTGATTCCATAATGGCTTTTTGTAAGATTTGATGCTGCTGCTCGTAACTGAGCTTATGTTTATCCAGTGTTTGTAACCCCAGTTTTATAGCCGCAAGGGGAGACTTAAATTCATGAGTGACTGAAAGCAGAAAGTTCCGTTGTTGGTTTCCCAGTTGAAATTCCTTTTTAAATGATTTCCCCGTCAGATAAATTCCTGCTATCAACAGTAAGCCAAATACAATTCCTTCACCGGCAATCATCAACCAGCGTTTATGCAATGTACTTTCAAGTGATTTTACTTCAAAGGAAGCTGAACTCTCATTCTTGTAATTTGAAAGAAGTAATTCCATTCGATGCTCATACACTTCATCATTCAGCTTAATCAGCAGGTATGCCCACCAGCAAAACTGACACATCACATAGATTACCAGAATATAAAAGAAAAGAAGAGGCCTCATAATGAGTTACACTCTGAATGGCTACAAAGGTAACTTAAGTTAAGAGCTACAAAAATTATTCGTCAAGAATAGTTTCGGTCTCCTGCCCGTTAACAATTTTTATCTGAATCCATTGACCGCTTGGGTCGCGTTTCTCAATCCGGTAGTATTCAACCCCACTATCCCATTCTTCATACTCCGACCAGTTAAGCCTGGTCTTTTCCTTTTCCCAATTAGATTTGAGCAGAATTGAAGAACCCTCATTACTTTGAGTACCAGTCAGACTACAATCGTTAACTACATCAATTTTGTAATAATAGTGATACTTGTTGACATCAACATTTTCATCCATAAAATTATATGTACCTGCCGGAACAGTTGCAACCGGTGTAAAGTTGAAATTGTCTGTCGAACGCAGAATTGAATACTGCTTTACCCGGTCAGGAGCAATATTGGGAGCAGTCCATTCGGTCAACACGTTTTTATTAAATATTACAGTTGATCGAATCACTTCTACTTTCTGGCCCGCTAATGTATTTATTGGAGAAGCAGCAGAGGTATCACTTAATGATTTATAGACATTTCCACAAAGGTCTCTTGCTGTAATCCTATAGGAATATTGATAAGGACAACTTAAAGTAGTATCTATAAAAATCAAAGGCCCATTTCCGGGTACCGTTCCTAAAAAGACGGAAGAGCCGTTTGGCAATTCTACTCTTCGAATTTCATAAACTGAAACCGGGCAGCCCCCGTAAGGGGTCCAGGATACTTTTATATTCTGTCCTGCCGGCTGTGCAGTAACATCAATCGTTGTATGTGCTTTTGACTGGCTTAGTGGTAAAGAATAGCTGCAACGGTCTACTGTCTGAACTTTATATGTGTAAACATTATGCAATGTATTTAAGCCATTATCAACATAAACCAGGTTTACATTTGGATTGGCATTATTCGTATCTATCAGTGAGTAAATCAGATTATAGCTGTTAGTTGCCGGATTCAACCGGTATAATCTGTATTCATAAAGGTCAAAAGCAGCGGATGGCAGCCATTTAATTTCTACTGAAGTATTGTTCAATACAGATACACTTAGAATCTCTGTTACCGGAGGAGGAACATTATCAAATACTTCAATGTAATTGGTTTCCGTATGCGTATCACTACAACCATTATCATTAGTAACTGTCAGACTTACTGAATGGAAGCCGGGTTGTGTTAATGTAATGGTGGGTGAGGAAAGCCCGGATGTTATTCCTCCAACATTCCATTGATAGGTGGGATTTGATATTGAAGAAGAAGTACTGTTAAAGGTCACACTTGATGAAGGGCAAATTTCAGTAGTACTAGCAATAAACGATGCCACTGGTGTTACATTCACGTTTACAGGACTTATAGAGATGGTATCACTGCAGCCATTCTGGGAAGTAGCAATCATATAAGGTTGAAAAATGCCAACTTGTGAATAAACATGAACCGGTTCAAAATCAGTTGATGAATTCCCATCTCCGAAATACCATATATAAGAAGTTGCATTTACCGAACTGTTCGTAAAACTGACTCCTAACGGCCGGCAGCCAACTGTGTCGGATACATTTGCTGATGCAGTGGGTGATAACAGTGAAGTAACAGATG
>JADLBQ010000005.1 GCA_020847635.1 Bacteroidia bacterium | reverse complement strand
TTCTTTTCAAACAAAACAGCAATGCGTTTTTGCTTTTTGTGTATGATAAGTTTGGCTGTGTACATAATTACTTAACATCAGTCCGTCTAATAACGTCCTTAGTTTTAATTTCCACTGCTAAACTACTCATTTATTTCATTTCTAAGCAATTCTAAAGAAGCTTTTTTTCAAAAGTATATTTCCCTATGATGAAGAATAAGATGCTGTAAAACGGCTTAAAATAGCTATTCAAAACTAAAGCTTAAAAAGGCTTAAATTGAAGCCTTTCTTTTAGGGTTATTTTGGAAAAACGGATATTGTGTAGCTACTGCAGATGTTAGTCAATGTATTTGCGTTTATAGCATTCATCAATAGTATGATTAAAAACCCGAATGGATTCAAGAGCGGCAAGAATAATTTTATAAGGATTAGAGGATACTTCTAGATTTGTGTCGTTTTCCAACCAGTGAATGAATTTTTTGTAATTTTTATGATGTTTATTAGCTAAGTCCACATACGACTTTACACTGTTTATTTCAAAATCATCCGCAGGATCGGAAAAAAGGTCTGGGTAGGCTTTAAAATTAGTGTAAGAGCTAATTACATCATAAATGAACCCTGTATCATAAGGTAATATACGTAAAAAATCATCAAAATTTTTTGTTATTACAGAGTTAGGTTCTCCCTCACTATCTATCCAAATTAGAGGACAGTTTTCTAAAGAATTGTCTTTATTGTGATTCCAAAAGCCAATTAACGAACCATCACCTGTCCGAGCAAATAATGATATTTGCTTATTCGTCTTGAGTTCTGAGTTTATCAACTCCAAATCAGCAAACGAGTCTTTCGATTTCTTATAAAAATCACAAAATTTGGCGAAATTATCTGGTAAAATCATTTTTTTAGGCATATAAATTTAATTCTATTTATTAAATCGCTTAATCGTCAGTCTGTCTAATAACTCCTTTAATGGTTGATTTTCTTCACAAATCTACGTATTTATTTTAATTTAAAGCAAATTAAGTAGCATTTTTTTCAAAAGCATATTCCCCAAATGAAAAATAAGATGCTGTAAAACGGCTTAAAATAGCGCAAGCCATGCAAAAAACAGAGGTAACTCTGCAAAATACCTTTCGTTTTATTATTGACTACATCACAATGCCTACAACTCCAATATAAATCACCCAAAAAACCAACTTAAAAAGCATAGTTAAAAAAACAAGTGTGCTTAAAACGCTTCTAATGAAGCCGTTTTTGCTGTTATTTTCATTCTTAGAGAGTTGTGCAACAGCTACAGATGTTATCCATCTCTTCCGCAGAATCAATGCCACACACGGTATACGCGATGTCATCATCCGCAACGATAATGGCTCGCAGTTCTTAGCCAACGAGGTAAAAGCATATCTGAAAAGTGTAGAAGCCCGTCAGGAGTTCACGCACATTGCAACCCCCGAAGAAAACAGTTACATAGAAGCTTTCCATAGTATTCTCAACCGGGAAGTGGTGCAGTGATATGAGTTCGATGATTTTTATGATGCCAAGTTAACCATAGAGAGATACATGCAGTTGAATATCTTTGCTTAACAAATGACCTTGCAAGCGTGGAAATTACCTCAACTGATTTTGAAAAACCGTCCAACTTTTAGGGGGTTAGTACACTTCATTCGCCTGACACAAGACAAGGCAATAATTCCGACTGACAAATTATTAATCACTGACTGACACAGACTAAGAATAGGTACAACGACATGCTAACAGTGATCTAAATAAGAGCGGGCTGACCAGGGCAAATCAAGTTCAGTTCTTCAATCAACCCTTTGTGTCGGTTGACAGTTTATCGCTCCGGAATCTCATACTTCTAAAAGCTCCTAACCTGTCAAACTATTTAAAAACTTTTCACCAGTTTATTGAATACTTTTATAGTTACTAAGAATTAGCACCCTATCCTGTTGTTTTGTATCTTTAAACATGCAATGCCTGTAAGGAATCAACCGGATCCGTATGTATTCTAAGCAGCTATATCCCATGGCCTTTTGGCATTTCATTACATCAACTCCTATAGCCCTTTTTCAGAACCACTTCAATCACTCCAGCGACTTATTTAAGTATGCTTTTTTATACTTTTGGTTTATAATACAGGATTTTAGACGCACTGCCGTTAGCTGCAACTGCATTACGAGATGATTTCGCTATTATTTTTTTATGGGAACTTTTTTTCACATACCTGTTGATCAGCCATTGAATGATATGGTTCAGCTTTTCTGGCAGGTAAACAGAGAAAACGACCATTTCAGACGTGAAGTCATTCTTCCTAAAGGAATTATTGAAATCGTCTTCAACTTCCTTCCTGAAATAACATTCAGCGGGAAGCTTTACAATAAAACTTTTACCATGCCCAAATGCTTCATTCAAGGGTATCATGACAGCACCATTGAACTTGACTTACCGGGCAGCCAATTTCTCTTTGGTGTAGTTATACATACTGCTGCTACAAAACACATCCTGCAGGTTTCAGCAGGAGAATTTGCAAGGCAGTGTATTGATATAACTCTGGTAGATACTTCATTTAGTTCATTGTGGGATCAGCTTGCTGCGAAACAATCATTTCAGGACAGGGTAGCACTTTTTTCGGACTGGCTGAAAAAACGTTCAGATTGTCTTTCCACCCGAGAACAGAATCTGAATAAATTATTCTCTTTAAGAACAGACAAACACTTATCTGTTCCTAACTTATCGCAATGGCTGTGTTATTCATCAAGACACCTTGCCAGAATATTTTATGAGCTGACTGGCATGAATACTGAGCAAACTTTACTTTATTTAAAATATCTGAAGGCCATTCATCTTATTCATCACGCTGATTTATCACTTACACAGGTTGCTTATCATTGTGGGTTTTCAGACCAATCACATTTCATCAAAACCTTCAAATCATTTACAACACTCACTCCTAACGAATACCGGAATAAGAAAAGTGACATTGCGGGGCATTATTTTGAAGATGTCCGTTAAATACAATATTAAAAAGTGTGTTATAAGTTTTTTTGTCTGAAAAATCAGGCATAATGAATAGTAAAAACATATTCTATGTTTTAACGTGCATCTCCTTTTGCACGATTATTGGAGCAGGTATATATGAGCACATTGCTGTATGGCCAAGAGCTTTTTCCGAACCACCTCAATCGCTTACCATGTTTCAAGGTAATTATGCGATTCGACCAGCACCATTCTGGGCAATAGTTCACCCGATTACACTGGTACTGTTTTTTATCACCCTTTCATTAAACTGGAAATCTGGCATGAAAAACTATATTTTGATTCCTCTGCTTACATACATCGTCATGCTCGTATTTACTTTTGTTTACTTTGTCCCTGAATTAAAAAGTATTATCGGTATGCCCTTTACCACAACTATTGATACAAATATCCAAAACAGAGGCAGCTTATGGATTACGCTCAGCTTAGCCAGGATGACTTTTATTGTTATCAGCGCCTTTATTTTGTTTTTGGGCTTAACAAAGGCTGATAAAAGATAGCTTAACAATTTATTATCCTTTTAAGATATCGCTATCGCAAAGATTTTGAGTTCATTACATCATATTACTAACAGGCCGGATAACCTCTTTGAAGTTATAATCTTAACTAACCTGCAAGTAACTGGCTGCCGACCAGTTGTTCCGATCTGGAGCCAACGTGCTATTATAACCATCCGCTTCTTTTTATACTTTTGTTTTGCATTAAACATTAGTGTTACCCACCCTGCTGTAGCCATACATCAATTGTTTACGTTCAAGCCAATTAATAAATCAAACAACTCTTCATTAGTATGAAAAGGAAGGAAATAATATTACTGATTGGACAAAAAGGAAGTGGAAAAACATTCATAGGAACTCTTGTTGATAAAGAGTTGGGGATAACATTCATTCGCGTATAATATTGGGCTAAGCAAGTCAAGTAAGAAAGAGCCGTTGCTAATGAAGACTATCTAAAGCAAGTATTTGAGGAAATTGAAAAAGGTATCAGGGCTTGTTTACAAGAAACAGATAAACTTATTTTTGAATCGACAGGTCTGACAGAGTATTCTGACAAAATGATTCAACATTTACATCAAGACTTCCAGGTTACTACAATCGGTGTTTTTGCAAGCAGTCCCGTTTGTCTGGCAAGAGTTCAATCCCGGGATCAGCAAGCCCATATTAATTTTTCTGCCGACCAGGTTTTAATAATTAATGAAAAAGTTAGAGCAAGAAATTATAAAACTAATTTTAACATAAACAATGAAAATAAGTCTGAAATTGAAATTCTAAATGAAATTAGAGCCATGGTTGGTTGAATAACCAGCATAATTCGAAAAAACAAAATGCTTGTAATATTGATTCGGTATTTACTCCACACAGGTTGATGTACACCACCTGAGTTTTACAGATAAAATGTAATTTAGTAATTAATTAGGACTTTGTACTCCGAATTAAAGATCTTGTAGAGGAATTAGAACAAAATCAGTGGACACATACATACACCGGAACAAACCTTGATGCTGATAAAATTGCTGTTTCATTTTCAGTCAGCAACATAATAGTCTCTTCAAAAAATGAAGCTGGTATCAAAAATATATTTGCAGAAGAGTGAATTGCAAGCGTATGATACAGTGAGAAAATACAGCCTGAAAAGAACACCACTTCAGATTATTTTGAAGAAACAAACAACAGATATACAAAAAAAACAGCTACTAACCGGGTATTACATCAGACAGGATGATGATCTCTTATAATATTTTTTTACTTCACCGGAATTTTGTTTCTCAACTCACCGGCAGTGCTGAAAGCTCCTCCTGTCGTCAATATCAAAGTCGTCAAGTGGTCTAAAAACCCATCTCCTGTTGGTTGAATGTTTTTTTGAATTCCAAAAAACATAACCCTCCGTTGTTTTGTATCTTAAGATTGCGCAGAACATTAAGGGAACAACCTGTCTGACTTACCATTTTAAGGGAACCACTCAAATTTTTTATCTGCGGTTAACCGAACTCTGTCCGTTTATGATGAATATCCGACTGAATAGGTAGGCCCATTTTCCCATTACCTGCAACCCTTTAAACACTCTGCATTGCAGGCAACATGCTGTACGTAGCTTTTTTGTCAGAAATGACTGTGGTAATATCTGGCTAATGCTTTGCTTAATTCTTGCTTTATTACTTTTGATTGATATTTGAGATTTTCAGTCAGATTAATAGCTTATATCTATGAGTATAAAAGACGGCCAGGATTAAACGATTTGTTACCCACAGCGTCTTATGACAGGCAGTGATATGAAAAAAATTTACATTTTCATCAATACGGTAATTGTCTCATTGAACTTAAATGCTCAATCCCTTTACTTCCCACCGGCAACGGGCAACACATGGGACACAATTTCACCAGCAACATTAGGTTATTGTCAGACAAAAATTGACAGCTTATACGACTTTTTGGAAGCTGAAAACACCAAAGCCTTTATGTTACTCAAAGACGGGAAAATAGTTTTGGAGAAATATTTTGGAACACATACTCAAAGTTCACTTTGGCAATGGGCTTCTGCCGGAAAGACAATCACCTCGTTTATAGCCGGAATTGCACAACAGGAAGGGTACCTGTCGATTTCCGACACAACCTCAACTTTTCTGGGTCAGGGCTGGACTAACTGCACACCTGCACAAGAAGAAAAAATTACAATCCGGAATCAGCTAACTATGACCTCGGGGCTTGATGAGGGAGTGACTGACCCATTTTGCACATTAGACACCTGTCTGGTATACAAAGCAGATGCCGGCACACGTTGGGCATATCATAACGCACCATATACGCTTCTTGATGCTGTGATTAAAAATTCAACCGGCCTATCACTGAACTCATACACAACTCAAAAACTAAAAATCCCGACCGGAATGACAGGTTCGTTTATTCCTCTGGGCTATAACAACGTGTTTTTTAGTAATGCAAGAAGCATGGCAAGGTTTGGACTTCTGATTCTGAACAAAGGCAACTGGAACGGGAATCAAATTATGACCGATACAACCTATTTCACTCAGATGGTAAATACTTCCCAAACGCTAAACCTGTCTTACGGATATTTATGGTGGCTCAACGGAAAATCATCTTTTATGCTGCCTCAAACTCAATTTGTTTTCTCCGGAAGTTTGTGTTCTAATGCTCCTCCGGATATGATTGCAGCATTGGGCAAGGGCGGTCAATTTCTGAACGTTATTCCAGGTCAGAATTTAGTTTGGTTAAGAATGGGTGATGAACCAAATAATTTTTTGATCCCTTACCTGCTAAACAACGATATTTGGGCGTATTTAAACGATCTGCAATGTGTCACAACCGGAATCAATGAACCAGAACCTCAAAAAGGTTCTGTTCAGATATTTCCAAACCCAGGGCACGACAATCTGAATTTAAAATCAGAAATACAGGTCTTAAAAGTTGAAATACTTAACATGCTCGGACAA
Source organism: Bacteroidia bacterium (assembly GCA_020847635.1). GTDB lineage: Bacteria > Bacteroidota > Bacteroidia > AKYH767-A > OLB10 > CAADHD01. Next base: position 8,518 of record JADLBQ010000005.1, on the reverse strand, counting down.
GTAGTAAAAATTTCAACCCCAAAGTCAACTGAGTCAAGGATTTCAGTAAAAGAATTGGTAAATGGCTTTTATTTTGTAAAAGCAATTTTAATCAACGGTCACATCTGGGCAGGAACACTAATGAAAGAATAACTACTGCCTGCACGGGTATTGCATCTGGCAGGATAATGATCTTCTATGCCACTTATTTGTTTAACGATACTTTCATGTCTCAACTCACCGGCAGTGCTGGAAGTTCCTGCTTTCACCAGGCTGCAAACCGGGCATTGTACCGTGCACTTTACAACCAAAGAATAAACGCTAAAAATATCAAAATGAAAAAAAGACATTTAACAACAGCGGCAATCCTTGCTGCCTTTGCAGCAGGACTTTATCTGAATTTGGTTTCTGCCAGAACATCTTCCGGCTACTTCGCAGGAATAATCAAAACAGAAGCTCAGAACCAGTTGAAATTAGGAGCATTTTCTATCAGCCTGAGTGTAAAAGACTTAATGCTATCAAAAGCGTTCTATGAAAAGTTAGGATTCAGCACGTTTGGCGGAAGCATGGAACAGCACTACCTCATTATGAAAAATGATCATGCGCTCATTGGACTTTTTCAGGGAATGTTCCAAGGCAACATGTTAACTTTCAATCCGGGCTGGGACGAAAATGCCAGAAACCTGGAAACATTTGACGACATCCGAAAAATTCAGAAACAGCTTAAAGGCAGCGGGCTTATACTAACAAGCGAAGCGGATGAAAAAACTGAAGGGCCGGCAAGCCTGATGCTGACTGACCCTGATGGCAATGTGATTTTATTAGACCAGCATCGTTAAATTCGTCCCGATGAAAACATTTGGTAAAACAGTTAAAGAAATCCTGAACAACCTTTCGGCTGACCGGGCTGACCCTTTCAACAAACTACACAATGTAATCATAAAAAACCTGCCCGAAGGTTTTGAAGCAGCCATTAGTTATGGCGGCCTGGGCTATGTGGTTCCACATTCTATTTATCCGGCCGGTTATCATTGCAAACCGTCTGAACCGCTCCCTTTCGCTGGAATTGCTTCACAGAAGCACTCCATCAACTTCTACCACATGGGTATTTATGCAGACCCGACACTTTTTAATTGGTTTGTAAAAGAATTTCCCAAGCACAGTAAGCAGAAATTAGATATGGGAAAAAGTTGCATTCGCTTTAAAAAAATGGATGACATTCCTTACAAACTGATTGGAGAATTAATGCAGAAAATAAGTGTGAATAAATGGATAAGCATTTACGAATCAAACCTGAAAAAATAGTATATCCCGTCACTGAAAACAGCTGAGTTTAGCTGCTACATAAAACTTTCGCAGCTCTGTTATAGATTGTGCCACAACTGTCATCAGGAATTCTTCGCATAAGAATCATGAGACAGAAAGGGATTGTAAGAGATTGGCGCGGCTGTGATAATTTGTTACGAAGGCGTCTTTTTGTATACAGAATAATAGCTGATAACAGCTGATTGACTGAAATAAAAGATCAGGGTTTTTAAGGATAACCTTTCTGTAGTGGTTTCTGTTCCTTCTTTATTAACATTGTTATGGACACTGCTTTAGCAATCTATGATTCCCCAATGGTTGAGGACTAATTAAACAGTTTAAACAATAATTACCTGTTTTATCAAATTGTTAATCCGGATTCAAAATCTGCTTGACAAAGCCTGAATGCATATCTGAAGAAATCCGCAATGGCAGCATGCATTATTATGTTAGTTTTGCAGTTAACAAATGCATTCAACTGGAGAAGTGAAGATGCATTTGCATTAGTCGCTGCTGGCTAAAAACAGATGCAGAAATTCTAGATATAATCATTAATCAAAACTATTAAAACATTAAAAAATGAAAATAATAACTACACTTTTCTTTCTGCTCTTATCCGGAACAACCCTGCAGGCTCAAATCCAAAAAGGCAGCGACATGGATGGTGAGGCTGCGGATGACTATTCCGGGTGCTCGGTTAGTATGTTTGATGCGAACACAGTAGCCATTGGAGCTTATGGGAATGACGGAACCGGCAACGATGCAGGCCATGTACGAATTTACTCCTTCAACGGCAGTGCATGGATACAAAAAGGAAGTGATATTGATGGGGAAGCAACTGGTGACAATTCAGGCTTCTCAGTAAGTATGCCCGATGCTAATACAGTTGCCATTGGAGCTTCAGAAAATGATGGATCAGGTAGTGCAGCAGGTCATGTTCGAATCTATTCCTGGAATGGTACGATGTGGGTGCAAAAAGGCAATGACATTGACGGGGAAGCGTCCGGTGACCGGTCCGGCTCATCGGTAAGTATGCCCGATGCCAATACAGTTGCTATTGGTGCTCCCTGGAATGACGGAACAGCCAATGGTGCCGGCCATGTTCGAATCTATTCATGGAATGGCAATGCCTGGGTGCAAAAAGGCCTGGATATTGACGGAGAGGCAGCAAGTGACAATTCAGGCTCTTCTGTAAGTATGCCCGATGCCAATACCATTGCTATCGGGGCTCCCTGGAATAACGGAACAATCAGTGCTGCCGGCCAGGTGCGCATTTACTCCTGGGATGGAGGTGCATGGGTTCAAAAAGGTCTGGATATTGATGGAGAGGCAGCCGATGACCGGTCAGGCCATTCGGTTAGCATGCCTGATTCTAATACAGTTGCAATCGGGGCTCCCTGGAATGACGGAAATGGTAACAACTCCGGCCATGTGCGCATTTATTCCTGGAGCGGAAGTGCATGGGTACTTAAAGGTAGTGACATTAACGGTGAGTTTGCACTTGACCGGTCAGGATCTTCTGTTAGTATGCCCGATGCTAATACAGTTGCTATTGGTGCTCCCTGGAATAATGGAACCGGCAGTAATGCCGGTCATGTGCGAATCTTCTCCTGGAACGGAAGCACATGGCAGCAAAAAGGCAATGACATGGACGGGGAGGCTACTGGTGACTTTTCAGGCTGGTCGGTAAGCATGCCCAATGTCAATACAGTTGCTATAGGTGCTTATTTGAATGACGGAACAGGTAGCAATTCCGGTCATGTACGTGTGTATTCCTTTTGTACCACCTCTACTGCTTCCACTATTTCACCGATAGCTTGTAATAGCTACACAAGTCCCAGTGGCAATTATACCTGGTCCAACAGCGGTAGTTATCTGGATACCATTCCAAACTCAGCCGGATGCGATAGTGTGATTACCATCAACCTGACTATCCATTCCGTGAATGATTCGGTAACCAATACATCACCAACTCTCACAGCCAGTGCAACCGGAGCTACTTATCAATGGGTGGATTGCAACAATACCTATAATGCTATCAACGGAGCAACCGGCCAAAGTTTCACAGCTATAGTTAATGGAAGTTATGCAGTAATTGTTACTCAAAATGGCTGTACCGATACTTCGGATTGTGAAACTGTAAGTAATGTAGGAATAATTGAAAGCGGGATTGGTAATAGTTTCACATTGTTTCCTAATCCTACAGACGGTGCCATCACCATTAACCTTGGTCAGACAATTGATAATTTAACAGTTACAGTAAAAAACGCACTGGGTCAGGAAGTTTACTCTAGGACTTATAATTCTGTAACAAAGTTTGAGTTGCAATTGGATGTAACGGCAGGTATGTATGTTGTAACACTTACATCACAGCAAAAGTCATTGGCACATGTAAAAATCATTAAGACATAGATTATAGAATTAATTTTTGTTGGCAGAACTTTCAAATAGATTACGATAAATGAATAAGAAAATATCTTAGTATAAATAAAATGAAAAAAACTGCATTTTTAATCTTTCTACTCCTTACAGGAACATCAATAAAAGCACAAATTCAAAAAGGAAACGATATTGACGGATTGGTAGCTGGTGACTTCTCAGGCTACTCGGTTAGTATGCCCGATGCAAATACAGTAGCCATCGGATCCCCTAGAAATGATGGATCATTTACCAATGCCGGTCAGGTGCGTATTTTCTCCTGGAACGGTAATGGATGGGTGCAAAAAGGTAACAACATTTATGGTGAGGCTATATATGATGAGTCAGGCTGTTCAGTAAGCATGCCTGATGCAAATACGGTTGCTATTGGAGCATGTTTGAATGACGGAGCAGGTACGGATGCCGGTCAGGTGCGTATATACTTCTGGACTGGTAGTGCATGGGTAAAAAAAGGAATTGATATATACGGAGAGGCAGCTGGTGACCAGTCAGCCTATTCAGTAAGTATGCCCGATGCCAATACGGTAGCCATTGGGGCTCCTTGGAATAACGGGCATGGCAATGGTCCCCTAACCGGTCATGTTCGCATTTACTCATGGAATGGCTCCTGGATACAGAAAGGTAGTGATATTGATGGCGAGACATATGATAACTATTCAGGCTGGTCGGTAAGCATGCCTGATGCCAATACGGTTGCCATTGGTGCTCCCTTTAATTCCAATAATAATGGTAGCTATACCGGTCAGGTGCGTATTTTCTCATGGAATGGTAGTACCTGGATACAAAAAGGCACCGATATTGATGGAGAAGCAACTTTCGACCAGTCAGGCTGGTCGGTTAGCATGCCTGATACAAATACAGTAGCCATAGGGGCTCCTTTTAATGACGGATCAGGTATAGATGCCGGTCATGTGCGCATTTACTCCTGGAATGGCAGCACATGGATACAAAAAGGTAGCGATATAGATGGAGAGGCTGCAGGCGACAGTTCAGGCTGGTCGGTAAGTATGCCCGATGCCAATACCGTGGCCATTGGGGCTCCATATAACGATGGAACAGGTTTAAAGGCGGGTCAGGTGCGCATATTCTCATGGAATGGAAATTCCTGGGTGCAACTCGGTAATGATATTGATGGAGAAGCAGCAGGCGACTATTCAGGCTGGTCGGTAAGTATGCCCGACAATAATACGGTAGCCATTGGTGCTTATAAAAATGATGACAACGGAAATGATGCAGGTCATGTTCGAGTATATGGCCAGATTCTCTCAGGAATTATCGAAAGTCATTTGTCTGATTTTACAGTTTATCCTAATCCGACAAGCGGTACTGTAACTATTAATCTTGGTCAGGCAATTGATGATTTTACTATCTCGGTAAAAAACACACTGGGTCAGGAAGTTTACTCTAGGACTTATAATTCTGCAACAAAGCTTGAGTTGCAATTGGATGTACCTGTAGGAGTGTATGTTGTAACACTCTCTTCGCAAGAAAAGTCATTGGTACCGATTAAGGTAATAAAGCAATAAGTAGAGGAAGTTTGGTCTTTCAAATAATCTTCCATTCCTTCAATCATTCCATAAAATGCAAGTTCAGAGGTATTGGGAATAAACGCAAATACCGTATTCTTCAGGTCATTATCAATAGCACCCAGAACTCCTGTACAGAGTTGCTTTCCTAATTCTTTTCTTTCACGGTAGATATCGGCATCGTTACCTCTCGAAAAATAGATACGTTCAAACGAACAACTTAAGCGTTGCTGGGGCTCCTGAATCAGTGGCATACTGACTTTACCGCTGGCTTTAAGTATCAGTGCATGACCAGGTTTGATTTCCCTTACTTCCTTATAATCCACATTAAAGGCAGTCTGAATAGCTGGCCGTTCACTGGTAACAACAACCACTTCATCATCACAGTAGTAAAATGCCGGCCGGATACCGTTCGGGTCACGTAAAACAAAAGCATCCCCGTTTCCGATTAATCCTGCAATCACATAACCCCCATCCCAGTTTTTAGATGACCTTCTCAGGATACCTGCAACATCCAACTGCTCAGAAATAAGAGGTGTAATTTCAGCTTTTGAGTTACCCAGCTCTTTAAACTTGTAGTACAAAGCATCATTCTCCTCATCCAGGAAATGCCCGATGTTTTCCATCACGGTTACTGTATCCGATTTTTCACGGGGTATCTGACCCAACTCCAGCAACTGCTGAAAAAGTTCATCAACATTTGTCATATTAAAATTACCGGCAACCACCAGGTTGCGGGTCATCCAGTTATTCTGCCTGAGAAACGGATGGCAGGTTTCAACCGTCTTACCTCCAAAAGTCCCGTATCGCAAATGGCCAAGGTATAATTCGCTCAAAAACGGGATCTGATGATCCCGGTCATCTGAGCACTTGCTTTCACTGGCTAATTCAAGCTGAACCTGGGTATAAACTGAGCTGATAATATCATCAATCGCATTGGGAGCAATTGACCTCCAGCGATGAATGTATTCCTTTCCGGGAAAAGGATTTAGTTTGATGGAGGCTATTCCGGCACCATCCTGACCCCGGTTATGTTGCTTCTCCATAAGCAGGAAGAGCCTGTTCAGGCCAAACAATTCAGTTCCGTATTTCTGTTTATAATAAGACAGGGGCCTGAGTAGCCTGACTAATGCAATTCCACATTCGTGTTTAATGCTGTCGCTCATATAAGTATGCAAAAGTATGAAATGCAACACGCCAGGCAGGGAGAGTGCTTTCAGTTTTCTTAATTGTCACTTTTTGCGCAGGTTCGTATGGGATTTATCTAAAAGACCAGCATAAAGTGCCGGGGAGTGCTGCTGCAGGCCTTTATCAATAGATTATATCGAAGAAAGTACTGGGCCGGCTGAAATGATTTTACTAACTATATCCCGGGAGTTACCGGCTTAGGCGGATGAACCGTACAGGTTTAGAGTAACTGAGTTGTAAAACGAGTTTTATCCGGATTCCTGAATCAGATTCCTGACATCCATACCGTTCGGTATTTATTTAAAATATAAAAACAGCATTGTATTCATAGTACTAACTTGTCCTGAAACAAGTTTACACTAAAACTGTGCAAAAATGTACCATAATAAAAGGAAAATTATTCAAAGAGTAAATCTTTTACCGAAACAGAAAGGTATGCTGTTACTCAGGAGATGCTCAGAAAAAAAACAGTGAAAAAAGCAATCCGTAAATTGCCCGTTACAAATCGTCTTGATAAGATCAAACGAACTCACTATCGAATCAGCAATCATACTCCCAACAAGATTCATTATGTTGTTGAACCAGTTGAAGTGAAACAAACCTGGAAGAACTATCATCCGAAAAACAAACTACCTGTAAACTCATATCCGGATTAATACTATACTTGTAAGTGAATAACAGGACTAACAATAAAAACTGTAAACTTTTTTCAGGACGAGACATGCCATTATTTATTTTTCCAACGTTCCAAATGTCCCAACATAAAAGGTCTCGAAAAAAGCCAAGCAAAAGATTTGTTGTGTCCGCCTTCAACCATTCCCTTTCTTGATATTTCTGAAAACTCTTTCAAGGTTAGATTTCCGCCTTTAAATTCACCGTTTTCGTAACAATAGCTACAATATTTTAAACTTTTAGTTCCGTCTCTTTCTGTGCCGCCACCTTGAGGGTCTTTGTGCAGAGGTATTCCGCAACTTTGGCAATTTTTGTATGTATGTCCCATTTTATTTGTTGTTTGTCAATGTCATTAGTTTGTCTGTTGGTGGTCGTCCGCAGGGTTGCACCTAACGGTTTGGGTATTGCCGAAGGCGGGGTGTTTTAGCACAAAAGTTCAATAGAAGAACGAATGCTGAACCTTGCACAAATGCCCAATCGAAGCCGTTCAGCCCCGCTTTTGGCAATACCTTGTTATGTGCCGTTTATCTTCTCCTCATCCTTTACTCGCAATAATTGTTGTCAAGCGATTTACAATTTGATTGAATTTGATTGTCATACCATTAGCCTCTAATTGTCCAACCACTTCGCTTGCCAAAAGTCTAACTTTTTTATAAGTGCTAACTTTTTGTATCCAAACATCATTAGTTTTCTCGTACAAAAGGTCGGTTACATTTACAAATTCGTCTTCATAATCAAGAATACACGTCAAGATTTTCGTGTCATCACTTTTTACAGGTATAAATCTGTCTTTTCCTGCCAATTTAGTCGAGTAGTCACGAAATGAAAGAATGAGTTTTCCATTTTTATCCAATGACTTTACAGTATCTAGTATAAAAGTTTTAACTTCAATTTTATTGCCCAAATGCGATAAAGTGTCTCCACAGCAAATAATTAATTCTGGTTTGTCGGCAAATGTTACTACATTTTTAATGTCGTCTTTGATTACTGTAATATCTAAATCGTATGCATTTACTTTAAGCTCGTCCAAAAGCTGTTGGTTAAAGTCAATTGCCAAAACTTTGAAGCCAACCTCTGCAAGTGGAATACTTTGAAGTCCGTGTCCCGCTCCAAGGTCAATAGCAGTTTTGTTTGATGTTGGTCTTATGAAGTTATCAGTAAGAAAACGTTTGAATTCATTTGTTTTTGTATGAAAGTCGCCCGTCATCCAAGAATAAAAGTGTCCAAGGTGGTTGTCATAATGTTCTTTTACTGTCATATTTCTATTCAATTGTTAGTCGTCCTAACGGTTAGCAAATTGGCGATGGGTGGGATTTTTAGCACTAACGCTCAATCGAAGAATAGAAGTTGAATTTTGCACTTCCGTTGATATGAAGCCGTCCACCCCGCCTATTGCCAATTTGTTTGTT
>JADLBQ010000004.1 GCA_020847635.1 Bacteroidia bacterium | reverse complement strand
TTTATTATGACACTGAAAGAACTTCAAAACAAAACCGATGAATGGATCCGTCAGTATGGTGTCCGATATTTTAATGAACTTACTAATTTGGCATTACTTACTGAAGAAGTGGGTGAACTGGCAAGATTGTTTGCCCGCATTTATGGGGAGCAATCTTTTAAGTCAAATGAAAAAAGGAAATTACTCGAAGAAGAAATCTCAGATGTGCTTTTTGTATTGATTTGTATTGCCAATCAAACTGGTGTTGATCTTGAATCAGCAATGAAAAGAAATTTTGAAAAAAAAACCAGGCGTGACAAGACCCGGCATTTGAGAAATAAGAAACTGGTGAGAAACTGATTAAGATTTACCGGATTAATGTGATACTTCCGGTGATTTCCTTACTCCGTGACTTACCCGAATCATCTTTATAATTAATAACTGTATGATGCCAGTAAACATCTTGAGGTGCATCTTTTCCAAGGTATTTCCCATCCCATGCCTCGCTTGAAGATTCGAAAACCAGATTGCCCCAGCGGTTAAAAATCCGGATTAAATAAGAGTCTGAACCGGATGTCTCAATGTTCAGATAATCATTTAACCCATCTCCGTTTGGAGTGAAGCCGGTTGGGACAAACACCGTAGGAAGGCAGGATTCTGAGATTTCAATTTCTGAGGTACGGCTGCATCCGTTAGCATATTCTTTAATAACTGAATAGATTCCGGGATTACTTACGGTAATCGAAGAAGTCGTCTGATTAAACGGAAGCCATAAATAATGTGAACCATCCTGCCCGGCATCTAGAACCAATTCTTCAGAAGTGAGTGGGCAGAGCTTTAATCCCTGCTGAAATGTTACTTCAGGTGCAGGCTTTACAGTCAGTAAGAAAGTATCCATTACAGCACAACCTTCATTCTGAACAGTAACAAAATAAATTCCCTGACTGGAAATGGTCAGGGAAGATGAAGTTGCACCAGTTGACCATTGATAAGTGCAATTATTACAACTTGCATTCAGTATCATACTTTCACCTTCACAAAGGGTTGCATGCTGACCAAGTTCTACAACAGGAGGGCTGATTACTTCAATGGTAACAGAGTCGCGGTTTTGGATTCCGTTAAAGTAATAAGTTGTGGTGGTTGTTGGAGTAACCGTAAGCATAGGTAAGGATGAAATTGACGTTTGCGGGGCAGCTGCAGTTGACCACCATCCAATGGTATTGCTATTCCCAAACAGATTAACTGCAACACCGGGGCAAGTAATAGTAGATCCGTTGATGCTGATGTTTTCCTCAATTCGTTGTACACTTACATCATCTATATAGTAATAAGCTCCGTCAATAATACAATTTCCTGATCCTGACACAGCTGCTATTCCGCTATTTGCATTATCTCTGAAATTACCGATTGTCAGGTGGTTTTCACCACCGGCAGCAACAATAAATCCAAGCAATTCAATCCACTGATTACTGATGTTCATCAGCCCCTGATTTTCAATCTGAGGAGCAAAGCCGAGCCAGGTTGTGTTGTATTGAACCAATGCACCTGAAGACAAGGTCATGCCTATTGTTGTAACAGCATGGGTACAGGATGGTGACCTTCTAATCCAGGCACTCAATTTATATATTTTACCGGGGAGCAATGGCTGGATAAGTGGTGTCTGAATGTATTCGCGGTAGTTGGCAGTTGAACTGTATGCCATTAAGCCGGCATATCCATCACCACTGTGAGCAGTTGCATAGCCTGCAAAGTTTTCTGGAACATGAACTGAATTGCAGTTGCCTGTTGAAGGAGCGCACATTTGAAATAAATCTGCTGACGTATTCAATGTATCCCAGGGGGCAGCAAGGTAAAGTTGACCAGGTAAATTGGGGCATGCTACAGATGCTTCAAAACCACTGTTTGGAACAAGATTTTGAGCAGACAAATAGCTGTACAAAAACAACCAAGTAATTGCCAGGTTGAAAGACTTCATGGTGCTGGATTTTTACGTATAGTTGATATAATAGTTATCCGTTCTAATCCATTTTAGGTTTTCGAATAATTACATTTGCCGCATTTAATTCTAAACTATGAAAATTCTTGTTTGCATTAGTAGTGTTCCGGATACAACAACAAAAATTAATTTCACACCAGACAATAAAAGCTTGTTAACACAAGGGGTACAGTTTATCATAAATCCTTATGATGAGATTGCTTTAACACGAGCTCTTGAATTAACTGAAAAAGAAGGTGGAAAGGTTACTGTCATTACAGTTGGAGACCATTCAACCGAGCCTGTTATCCGTAAAGCACTGGCTGTTGGAGCAAATGATGCCATTCGAGTTGATGCGGTTCCCAGAGATGCTTTTTTTACAGCCAGTCAGATCGCAAAAGCTGCAACAGAAAATAACTATGATTTAATTTTATGTGGTCATGAATCCATCGATTACAACGGTGCCCGAATTCCCTCAATGGTTGCTGAAATGCTGAGGATTCCATCTGTAACAATTTGTAAAAAACTAACCATTGAAGGCAAAGTGCTTACTGCAGAACGGGAAATTGAAGGTGGAAAAGAAGTTGTTGAGTGTCCCTTACCGGCTGTAGTTAGTGCTTCAGAAGGAATGGCTGCACCAAGAATTCCGAATATGAGGGGTATAATGAGTGCCCGAACAAAACCTTTAGCCGTTACTCAAGCGGTTGACGTTCCTAAATTATCGGAGGTTATTGGCTATGATAAGCCTCAGCCCCGCAGTACCGTTCAGTTAATTCCGGCAGATCAGCCGGAGAAATTAATTGAATTACTTCACACTCAGGCTCGTGTTATCTAAATCTAATCATTCTTAAAATATAATTTATGTCAGTACTTGTTTATGTAGAACATTCTGAGGGGAAAATTAAAAAGTCATCATTTGAAGCAACAACTTATGGCAAAGATCTTTCGGTGATGTTGAATTTGCCATGTGTGGCAGTCGCAATTGGAAATATTTCAGCCGAAGAACTTAAGTTGCTGGGAGCCTATGGTGCTTCAAAAGTAGTTCACTGTAATTCACCTGAACTATCTTCATTCAGTGCTCAGTCTTATGCCGGAGCTGTTGCATCAGTGGCTGCAGAAGAGAAGGCAAAAGTTGTGCTTCTATCAGCATCCTTCTCTGTAAAAGGTATGGCACCCAGGGTTGCTGTAAAGCTTCAGGCAGGCTTTGCAGATGGTGTCATCTCAATGGCTGATGTGTCATCAGGATTTAAGGTTCGGAAAGGAGCCTTTTCGGGTAAGGCATTTGCTAATATCTCTATGTATTCAGATATAAAAGTTATCACAATCTCACCCAACTCGTATAAGATCTTAAAAGGTGAGGGAAGTGCTGAAGTAGTCATCAATAGTTACAAACCAGGTGCTGAAGAAAATAAAGTGAAAGTAAAGGAAACGATTCGGGCAACGGATAAAATCTCATTACCAGAAGCAGAAATAGTGGTTTCGGCTGGCCGGGGAATGAAAGGACCTGAAAACTGGGGAATGATTGAAGATCTTGCAGCTTCACTGGGTGCTGCACTGGCCTGTTCAAAGCCGGTAGCTGATGCAGGATGGAGACCTCACAGTGAGCATGTCGGTCAGACAGGAGTTACTATCAGCCCTAATCTTTATATAGCAATTGGTATATCAGGAGCAATTCAGCATCTGGCAGGTGTGAGTTCATCCAAAACAATTGTTGTTATTAATAAAGATCCGGAAGCTCCTTTTTTTAAAGCAGCTGATTTCGGAATTGTAGGAGATGCATTAGAAATAGTTCCTAAGCTTACCGATGCTGTTAAAAGATTTAAAGCAGCCCACTGATTCAAAACTTTTGACTTAAATTTACCCGGTACATGAAAAAGAAAAGGCTTGAGCTGATCAACTTAATGTTAAGTCATTCTCAAACCGGAGCATATACCCTGGTTCTGGGTGAATCAGATGGCAAAAGGCGATTACCAATCATTATCGGGAGTTTTGAAGCTCAGGCCATTGTTGTTGAGCTTGAAAATATGGCACCTGCCAGGCCCCTTACACATGATCTTTTCAAAAACTTTGCAATGTCTTTTGAAATTAACATAGATGAGGTGGTTATCTATAAGCTACATGAAGGAATCTTTTTTAGTAAGCTGATCTGCAGCAGCGGTGAAAAACAAGTTGAAATTGATGCCCGAACTTCAGATGCAGTTGCTATGGCAGTCCGTTTTAATTGTCCAATCTATACTTTTGAGAATATACTTTCACAGGCTGGGGTGATGGTTGACGAAGAGAACGAAGGTGCTGAATCTTCTGAAACAGAGGTTACCGGCCAGAAAGAAAAGGAACGGAAGCCGGCTTCCAGATCAAAGGATAAAGACCTTAATAATATTCCAATTGATGAGTTGCAGGCTATGCTTCAGGATGCAATAGACAAAGAAGCCTATGAAAAAGCATCCCTGATTCGCGATGAATTAAACCGCAGAAAAAAATCTTCCTGAAAATCGTTCATGATAGCAGTAAGATATTTACCACTATTTATTCTACTGTTATCCTTGACGTCATGCAGAAAGGAAGATAAGGAAATTCCTATTGCTGAAAGGATTGTCAGACACTGGCAGTTCGAGTCCGAAAATCCTGATACCAACACTGATTCAGATAGCTTAAAAGCTCGAGATTACCTTACATTAATGTCACCTCAGGCAAAGAATAAATTCACTTTTAAGATCACTGAAAACGGAATTTATTCAACCGGTACCTGGAATTTAAAGGACTCGGTTCTTGAACTGATCAATGATGCCAAACCTCAAGTTCTGACTGTTGATTCATCGGTATTATATCTGAATGACAGCCATGCAAAATTTAAAATTTTCAATGAAGGTAATGAGTTAGCTACTGTCAGTGAAAATGGAATCAACCCCAATTTAAAATCCGATTTTTTCAGGATAATAAGCTGTACAGAAAAACACTTGATATTAAGCAAAAACGGGAAACTTTTTTCTTTTGTTTATATTGCTCCTGTTGTAGAAGGAAGTATTTCCTTAATCAGTATTTTAAGAGGACTATTAGGACTTGCTTTCTTAATTCTGATTCTATGGTTATTCAGCAGCCACCGCAAAAAAATTAACTGGAAGCTGGTAATATCCGGAATTGTAGTTCAGATTCTCTTTGCTTTCCTTGTTTTAAAAGTTGATTTTGTTAAGAATGTATTTGAAACAGCAGGTAATTTTTTTGTCCTGATTCTCAATTTTACGAAAGATGGTTCATCCTTTGTTTTTGGCAACCTGATCAGTAATCCGCAATCATTGGGTTTTATTTTTGCATTTCAGATTCTGCCTACCATATTATTTTTCTCAGCACTTACCAGCTTACTATTCTATTTAGGAATTTTACAGAAAATTGTTTATGGATTTGCCTGGGTTATGAGCAAAACCATGCGAATGTCAGGAGCTGAAAGTCTTTCAGCAGCTGGCAATATTTTCCTGGGACAAACAGAATCACCATTGCTGATCAGACCTTATCTTGAAAAAATGAACCGGTCTGAAATTCTGTGTGTAATGTGTGGCGGAATGGCAACAATTGCCGGAGGTGTAATGGCTGCGTACATCGGATTCCTTGGAGCCGATGATCCGGCTATGCAACTGTTTTATGCAAAACACCTGCTGGCTGCTTCTATTATGTCGGCTCCGGCCGCAATTATCTCTGCAAAAATCCTGTTGCCCCAAACTGAAGACATTGACCGTTCTCTGAAAGTGAGTAAAGAAAAAATTGGAGGAAATTTTTTAGAAGCTATTACAAATGGAACAACAGATGGCCTGCGACTGGCAATTAACGTAGGAGCAATGCTCATCGTCTTTATTGCAATGATTGCTTTGGTGAATTATATTTTGCAGGACTGGATTGGTAATTCAACAGGTCTCAACAGAGTCATTGCATCAATGACAGCCAACCGGTATGAAGGATTTTCCCTTCAGTTTATTCTGGGATATATTGGTGCACCAGTTGCCTGGCTAATGGGAACATGCAAAGAAGATATGGTTCTGGTAGGCCAGTTGTTAGGCGAGAAAACAATTTTGAATGAGTTTGTTGCATATACTTCATTAGGAAATCTGAAAGCAAGTGGTGCCTTTGTTGAGCAGAAATCAATCATCATTGCAACCTATATTCTCTGTGGTTTTGCAAACTTTGCATCGATTGGAATCCAGATTGGCGGAATTGGAGCGTTGGCTCCGAACCAGAAATCGACTCTGGCTTCCCTTGGGTTTAAAGCGCTGATTGGCGGTACGGTAGCTTCTTTATTTACGGCTGTAATTGTAGGGGCTATAATCTGACTCAGACATTAAACCGGAAATGCATTACGTCTCCGTCCTGAACTACATATTCCTTTCCTTCAATAGATAGTTTCCCGTTTTCACGACATGCCTGCTCGCTACCATATAAAACATAATCGTCATAATGAATCACTTCAGCTTTGATAAATCCCTTTTCAAAATCAGAGTGAATGATTCCAGCTGTTTGAGGTGCCGTCATTCCTTTGTGGAAGGTCCAGGCACGTACTTCTTTTTCACCTGCTGTAAAATAGGTCTGAAGGTTAAGTAGTTTATAAGCTTCCTTAATGAGTGTACTGACTCCTGATTCACGCAATCCAAAATCCTGAAGAAATAACTGTCTTTCTTCAAATGATTCCAGCTGGGCAATTTCAGCTTCTATAGCAGCTGCAATGATGATTAGTCCTGCATTTTCTTCCTGAATAGCCCTATTCACCATTGCGGTATACTGATTTCCGTTAACAACTGACTTCTCATCCACATTACAGACATACAATACTGGTTTTTGAGTCAGCAGAAAGCAATCGGCTACATAAATTTTATTTTCTTCTTCGACCGGAGCAGTTCGTGCAGGCTTCCCGCTTTCAAGATGCTGACGGTAAACTTCTGCCACTTCAAGGGCTTTCTTAGCTTCCTTATCACCAGCAACTTTAGCAGCTCTTTCAATGCGCTGAATCTTCTTACTGATGCTTTCAAGATCCTTTAACATGAGCTCGGTATCAATAATTTCCTTATCTCTGACTGGATTTATACTCCCACCCACATGAACAACATTTTCGTTATCGAAACAGCGTAGCACATGTAAAAGGGCATCTGTTTCGCGAATATTGGCTAAAAACTGGTTCCCTAATCCTTCGCCTTTACTTGCACCTTTCACCAGCCCGGCAATATCAACAATTTCAACTGTTGCAGGAACAACCCGCTGAGGATTAACCAGTTTTTCAAGAACATTGAGTCTTTCATCCGGAACCGTAATAACTCCCAGATTGGGTTCAATCGTGCAAAAAGGAAAATTAGCCGCCTGAGCTTTAGCATTTGACAAACAATTAAATAGAGTTGATTTACCAACATTCGGTAAACCTACAATTCCGCATTTTAATCCCATGATTTAAATAAAGACGGCAAATGTATGGTTTGCCAATGACCCGTTCAGATTACTACGATTGAAGAAATATCTGTGAAATTGAAGTAACACAATTACCTGCCTGAAGGTCTGAACTTCATTCATTAACATTGCGCTAATTTGCAGGTTGGTGAGAATAAAACGTCTTTATCTGTTGGTACTTAAAGAATTTGCTGGTCCTTTTCTGGCTACCTTTTTTATTGCCCTTTTTGTTCTTATCATGCAATTCTTATGGAAGTACATTGATGATATGGTTGGCAAGGGACTTGACTGGACAGTTCTAACCAGGTTGGTTTTTTTTACATCAGTTACTCTGATACCTCTGGCATTACCTCTGGCCATTCTGGTTTCATCCATTATGACTTATGGAAATCTGGCTGAGCATCTTGAAATAACAGCTGCTAAAGCTTCTGGAGTCTCTTTAACTAAAATGTTCCGGCCCTTACTGATTACCGCTGCCTTCATTAGTGTATTTGCTTTTCTGTTTTCGAATTATGTACTGCCGGTAGCTAATTTGAAGAGCGGAGCTTTATTATACGATGTAAGACAACAAAAACCGGCACTGGATATCCGTGAAGGTGTGTTTTACAGCGGGATTGACGGGTACTCAATCCGGATTAGCAAAAAGGATAAGGATTCAGGGAAGCTCTTTGGAATTATGATTTATGATCATACTCAGGGACTTGGAAACAATAAAGTGGTTCTTGCAGACGAAGGCGAGATGAAAATTGCAGATAACAAGGAGTTCATGATCCTCACACTCTTTAATGGCCGGAGTTATGAGGAAGGAGTTAAGTTTGACAATGGCGTTAATACCAGACCATTGACCCGAACTTCCTTCAAAGAAGAACAAATCCGGTTTGATCTTTCAATTTTTAACCTGAAACGGACACCCGAAGAATGGTATAAGGATAGCTGGCAAATGCTGAATTTTAAACAACTTACTATGGCAATTGACAGCCTTGAAATGATTTACAACAACCGACAAGAAGAGTTGAGAAGGGGTTCAGTTTCCTACCTTGGTTTTGTGAATGATTCATTAGCAATGACGGAAGCATTAGATGACAATAAAGTTGAGGCGGTTAACTCAGAAACAACATTAAGAGATGAGGACCGGACTAACTTGTATGAAAATGCAATTTCCTTTGCAAGAAATGCTAAAATATTTATTGGCAACAATGAAGATGAACTCTCAGCCCGCAACCGTACCATTACGCGCTACAATATTGAATGGCACCGGAAGTTTACCCTTTCTATTGCCTGTATTATTCTGTTTCTGATTGGTGCCCCGTTCGGTGCAATTGTCAAGAAGGGAGGATTGGGTTTACCGCTGGTCGTATCTATTCTGTTTTTTATCCTGTTTCATATTTTATCAATTACCGGTGAGAAATTTGCGAAAGAAAATGTCATTGAACCTGTTACCGGTATGTGGATAGCTCCCCTGGTGCTGTTCCCGGTCGGGCTATTATTGATTTACAAGGCCACTCATGATTCAGTGATTTTTGATATAGATGGCTACAGGAACACCGTAAAACGGATTTTTAAAAAAAGATCAACTTGAAGGTTATTCAGCTTTGTATTCGTGTGCCATACCCGCCAAGAGACGGGGCAACAATTGCAATGTATAATATTTCTAAAGCATTGCTTCAGCAACAGGTTGATCTTGACATGCTCTCATTCAATACAAATAAAAGTTTTGTCTCTGTTCATGAAATCAACAGGGAATTTGCAGACGCGGTCTCCATTCAGACAGTTGACCTGAATCTTGAAATCAATCCATTAGATGCATTTCTGAATTTGTTTAGCACTAATTCTTTTCATATTGAAAGATTCCGGTCTGCTGAATTTGAAAGCGTACTGATTAATAAACTCAGGCAGACTGCTTATGATATTGTTTTATTTGAGGGCCTGTACATGTCTCCTTACCACGGCATAGTTAAACACTATTCAAAAGCAAAGACGATACTTCGTTCTCACAATATAGAATTTGTTATATGGGAAAGGCTTGCTGCCGCATGTACTAACCCTTTAAAGAAATGGTATCTCAATCTGCTGGCAAACCGGCTTAAACAATATGAGCTGAGCATGCTGAATAGCTTTAATGCAATTCTGCCAATCACACCGGTTGATGAATTGCATTATGAAAGGCTTGGCAGTACTGTACCAAAACTGACAATACCTATCGGAGTTAATGTAAGCGACTATGAAATTCACCCGGTCGGGGAGTTTTCTCTTTTTCATCTGGGTTCTATGAACTGGATGCCAAATCTGGAGGCAGTTGACTGGTTTCTTGAAAAGGTTTATCCGATTATAAGGAATAAAGATCCGCAGATCAGGATCTATCTGGCCGGAAAAGATATGCCGGAACGGATATTTGACCGGCATGATGATTTACTCAAGGTGGAAGGCCAAATCAGTGATTCAAAAAAGTATATGAAAGATAAAGCAGTTATGATGGTACCCTTGTTATCCGGAGGAGGGATGAGGGTAAAAATTATTGAAGGAATGGCTGCCGGGAAAGCAATCATAAGTACTGCGGTTGGGGCAGAGGGAATTGAATATACACATGGGAAGAACATCCTGATTGCAGATACTCCGCAGGAATTTGCTGAGGAAATCCTGCGGCTGAAGCAGGATCCACAGCTATTAAATCAACTGGGCTTAAATGCACGTAAACTGGTTGAACAATGTTACGATAATGCTGTGCTTGGAAAAAGGCTTACTGGATTTATACAAAACATTACCGGCAATTGAAAAACCTTTTAATTCTGATTACGTAAATTGTCGAAAACCCGTTATAATGAAGCACTGCCTTGCATTCGTATGTTTATTGTTCGTTGTTACTTCCTGTAAAAAGGATGATAACCCACCCATCGTTGAAGTCTTTGGTAAGAATCCTGATTCGGTATTTGTAAAGACCTATGCTGAATATATGGATCCGGGAGCCAAGGCAACCGATCCTGAGGATGGGCCTGTTGAATTAATAGTTGCAAAAAATGTAAATATGAATGTGCCCGGTCATTATCTGATTTTTTATTCTGCAAAGGATAAGTATGATAATGTATCAGAAAAAAAGCAGCGGGATGTCTATGTGATCAAAGCTGACGGTACTTACAGTGCAAATGAAAGCTGTTCTTCATCAGGTGCCCAAAGTTTAACAGTAACCATCTCTTCTAATTATACGAATGATACTATTTCCCTGAAAGATTTCCCCGTTGCATTATTTACAACTAAAGCTGTTACTAAAGAAGGTGGTTATCAAATTTACCAGCAGCAGCTAAATGGTGTAATTCAGATTGAAGGTGCAATAACCGTTGATCATTCTTCAATGACAATCAGTTATACTCGTACATCATTGGTTGGACCGCCAGCATCTGAAAATTGTACAGTGAGCCTTACCAGGAATTAAAAACTGTTTTTCCGCTGATGATTGTTTGCTTCACCTTAGCAACAGGAATTTCATTGACCGGGCAAGTCATGATATCTTTGTCAAGTATGACAAGGTCTGCATTTTTACCGGCTTCAAGACTTCCTTTTTCATTTTCTGCAAAGATGGAATAGGCTGCCCAGATGGTCATTCCTTTAAGTGCTTGCTCACGGGTTAGGGCATTTTCAATTTGAAATCCTCCGGGAGGATAACCATTTCGGTCTGTTCTTGAGATGGCTGCATAAAAACCCAGCAGTGGATTAATGCTTTCAACAGGAAAATCACTTCCATTGGCGATCCTACCTGATTGTTTCAAGAGCTGCCGGTAGGCATAAGCTGTTTTGATTCTTTCCCGGCCAAGCCTAGATTCTGCCCAATACATATCGCTGGTTGCATGAGTGGGCTGAACCGAAGGAATGATGCTGTAGTCATAAAACAGCCTGAAATCATCAGGACTGATTACCTGGCAATGTTCAATCCGCCAGCGGTTATTGTTTTTCCCTTTTAATACATTACCGAAAATCTTCAACATGGTTCGGTTTGCTGAGTCACCTATACAGTGTGCATTAAGCTGGAATTTGTATTTATAAGATTCTTCTGCTGCAGTTTTCAGGAAATCTATTGAATTCAGCATAAATCCGAAATGGCCGGGTTTATCTGAATAAGGTTCAAGCAGGCAGGCACCCCGTGAGCCCAATGCTCCGTCAACATAGAGTTTGAATGACTGAACGGTAAGTTTATCCGTTTTTATCTTACCATGTCTGAAGAAATAGTTTTTGTTTTGTTCATCATAGGAAATCATGGCATAGATCTGCATGTCCAGCTGGCCGACTTGCTGAAGAGAGTCCAGCAGGAATATAATCTCTTTCCCAAGTCCTGCATCTGCCACTGTGGTAAGACCAACCGCAAAACAATTTTTCTGCCCTGTTAACAGAGCTTCTGCTTTTAGTGATACCGGGAAATCAGGAATAAATTTCTTAATGGAGTCAGCTGCATTATCAATCAGAATACCGGTTAATTTTCCGTTTTTAACTTCAATTTCACCTCCTTCAATTTTAG
>JADLBQ010000003.1 GCA_020847635.1 Bacteroidia bacterium | reverse complement strand
GCGTTTTGAGTTTTTTAAAGGATTAGCAGTGTATTTTCTATTTTAGTAGTACCAGCAACTGACATTAGTCAGAATTTAACTTTGACAAACTGCTTGTCAATTTGCAGGCTATTTATACATTTGCCGCTCGCAAATCAACCCACCTGGTCCGGTAGTTCAGCTGGTTAGAATACATGCCTGTCACGCATGGGGTCGCGGGTTCGAGTCCCGTCCGGACCGCAAAAAGCCTTCGTTTCGAAGGCTTTTCGTTTAACTTGCAATTTGTCTAATTATGACCCGGTTTAATTCACCTTCAATACCAACTGAGCACAATGAATGATTTAACAGTTGACAAATGAAGAACTCTCCCGGACATCAACAGAACCCGGTTCTGTTCCAGTTTTGTACTTAACTTAAAGATGAATGATTATAACTTGAAAAGTCAGGCTTTCAAAGATTGCCTGCTGGTTTTTAAATCAAGCTGTTATTTCAACAATGCTCTCATCTGCACTTGCAATTTTAATGCTTCTTCTCTTGCTTTGTCGGCAAAATATTCACCCGAATCGGCATATAGAATGCTCCTGGAAGCATTCACCAGTATTCCAACATCATTGTTCATTCCCCGCTGGCAGACTTCTTTCAAATCACCACCCTGGGTTCCTATACCGGGAATAAGCAGAAAATGATCGGGAATTATTTTTCTTAATTCAGTAAGCATGATTGCGCGGGTTGCTCCGGCAACATACATCATATTCTCACAACTCGCCCACTCCATTGATTTCCGTATGACCTGCTGATATAATGTACTTCCGTCAGCAAGTGCTGATAACTGAAAATCAGTTGCACCCGGATTTGAAGTCAGTGCCAGCAGAATAACCCACTTATCTTTAAACTTCAGAAACGGTTGTACAGAATCGTATCCCATATAGGGAGCAACTGTAACCGAATCAAAATTATACTGTTCATAAAATGCACGCGCATACATCTCTGAAGTATTTCCGATATCACCCCGTTTGGCATCAGCAATGGTAAACAAACCTGAGGGTATTGATTCCATTGTTTTTCTTAACGTTTCCCATCCTTTAACACCTGCACTCTCATAAAATGCAATGTTAGGTTTGTACGCTACACATAGGTCATGAGTAGCCTCAATAATCTGCCGGTTAAATTCAAAGACCGGATCGGGTCTGTTCAACAAATGTTCAGGAATTTTTCTAATGTCAGAGTCTAGTCCGATGCATAGAAAGGAATCTTTGTTCCAGATATTCTCAATGAGCTGTCTGCGATTCACGTTTTCTGTTTTAAATCATACTTGCTTCTTTCATCTTTTCGGCATTTTCAGCTAATTGCAAGGCATCAATGAATTCCTGAATATCACCATTCATGAACTCGGTGAGATTGTAAGCAGTAAGCCCGATTCGGTGATCCGTTACCCGGTTTTGTGGGTAATTATAAGTCCGGATTTTAGCAGACCGGTCACCGGTTGAAACCATTGTTTTTCGTTTCTTCGATATTCCCTCCAGGTGCTTCTGAAGTTTTGATTCATACAGCTTTGTGCGCAGCATCTGAAGAGCTAAAGCGCGATTACCATGCTGACTTCTCTCAATCTGGCAAGTAACTACAATTCCGGTCGGTTTATGGGTCAGTTGTACTTTTGTTTCTACTTTATTGACATTCTGACCACCGGCTCCACTGCTCCGGGCCGTTTGCCACTCCAGGTCTGCAGGATTGATTTGGACGTCCACGTCTTCGGCTTCAGGCAATACTGCTACCGAGGCTGCTGAAGTATGAACCCGGCCCATGCTTTCCGTTTGAGGGACCCGCTGAACCCGATGAACTCCAGACTCATATTTTAACTGTCCGTAAATATTTTCACCTTTCACATTAAAAATAATTTCCTTAAAGCCACCGGCTGTCCCTTCATTACTATCAACCAATTCACACTTCCAGCCTCTTCTCTCGCAGTATTTAGAATACATCCGGTAGAGGTCACCGGCAAAAATACTTGCTTCATCACCTCCGGTACCGGCACGAATTTCTACCTGTACATTTTTTTCATCTTCAGGATCTTTGGGTATCAGCTGCCAGCGAATTTGTTCTTCAAGTTGTTGCTTCCGTTCTTCGAGCCCGCTAACTTCATCCTTTGCCATTTGCCTGAAATCTTCATCCTTATCATTCATTGCAATGTTTCGGGAGTGGTCAAGGTTTTCAATCACCGAAAGATACTCTTGATACAATTCAACTACCGGCTTCAACTCACGGTAAGATTTATTAAGAGCTGTAAACCGATTCATATCAGCAACCACTTCAGGACTGCCTAATTGCAGTTCAATGTCTAAGAACCGCTGCCTGAGGGCTTCCAGTTTATCGGTCAATTCCATTGGCACAAAGATAATTCATGTGCTCTGGCTGTTGATTCTTAAAAAACAAATCATTGTATCCAATTTTAGTTATCCCTATGTTTGATGCCTGAAAATCTAATTAACCATATTTTATGAAAAAAATAATACTTCTGATCTTCTGCTCATTTATTACTTCTGGTATTCTTGCTCAATGTTCTGAAACAACGGTTACGCGTGTATTGCTGGTTGGGGACAGCTGGGCCAATATGATTGGTACAGACAATGCCATCAAAAATGCATTTAACCGTTTCGGTCATTCAAACTATACATTCTATACAAATGCAGTCATTGCTGAAAATGGAACAACAACAACCGATTTTTTAAGTGCCAATCGCCTTTCAGAAATCGAAACACAATTACTGGCTCATCCTGATATTGATTTTGTTCATCTCAGCTTAGGCGGGAACGATGCTCTTAATAGCTGGCATAAATCATGGTCTCAGTCCAGAACGGACTCCTTACTTGATTCTATCTATTCGCGGCTTCTGCAGATTATTAGTTTTATTGAAAATGTAAAGCCGGGAATCAAAATTCTCTGGAGCGGGTACTGCTATCCGAACTTTGCTGAAATCATTGATGCTATGGCCCCCTTTCAAAGTTTACATCCGTTTTATTCAACCTGGAACGCGATGGGACAACCCTCCTTTTTAGAAATCAATTCCATGTTAAATTATTTTTCTCAGAAGATGGATACCATGGTGGCTAATAATCCAAATGTCAATTTTGTTAAAGCATCGGCACTGATGCAGTATATTTATGGTCAGACATCGCCATTAGGCGTACCCCCCGGTGGAACCTATGCCCCCTTGTCAATTGTTATGCCCGAAGGATTAACTGATTATCCTTCGCCTAAAGTAAGTATGCGATCCTATGTTATTGCAACCGATTGTTTCCATCTAAAACCTGAAGCATTCAACTTTTTTCTTGACTTTCAGACCCGAAAATACTATCAAAAACAACTTATGGATGACCAGTATCTGCTCTCCAATGGTGGTACAGAAGATGGTGCTGTTTCCAATCTCGGAGATGTAACAAATGAAATAAAACTTGGAAATAACGGAAATGAGCAATATGCTGCAATCCTGTCCTTTAATACAACTCTTCTTCCTGATACCGGAGTATCAAAAGCGAGTATATTTTTAAGAAGGGAAAACCTGGCTGGTAACAATCCGGTTGATTCAACGATGCTGATAAAAGTAATTAGCGGGAACTTTGGATCTTCGGTTAACGTGGAAGCCACTGACTTGACTGCCTCCTTTGATGCCTCTGATATGCCCTGCCAGTTTGGTTCTAAAAATGCCAATGGGAACTGGATCAGGCTTGAACTGCCCCTGAGTATTCTCCCATTTATCAGACATACTTCCATCACCCAATTTATGATTGTTGCAACTGACACTTCAGGGTTAATTACTTTCAGCAATGCTTCAGATGCTGAGCAGGCCCCGATTTTAAATATCACTTATGGCCCACAACTGGTCTCTGTCAACGAACCTTACAGCGGCACTTCTTTATCAGTCTTTCCAAATCCGGTATCGGACATTCTCTATTTCAAACACCCGCTGAATTCAGATTACAGAGTTGAATTAACTGATTTGTCAGGCCGGTTACTTATACATGACAGCAATGTTAACCAGCTTCCCGTTTCAAAACTCACAAAAGGAACCTATCTTTTAAGAATTATCACAGGTACAGATACAAGCGTTTCAAAAATCATCAAACACTAAAGCCGAATTAACTGTTAATTCTTATCAATTAACAGGCACACTGCTGAAAACTTAAAAGCAACAGAAGTAATTCAGAATAGAAAGGCGCTCACATTTGCGCCATGCAACGAATTGTTGTTTTTACCGGAGCAGGAATAAGTGCTGAAAGTGGAATCCGGACCTTTCGGGATTCAGGTGGTCTTTGGGAACAGTATGACATCAGGGAAGTGGCAACTCCCGAAGCGTTTGAATCGAACCCGGAGCTTGTAATTAGCTTCTATAATTCGAGAAGAAAACAGGTTTTGGATGCTCAGCCCAATGAAGCTCATAAAGCATTGGCCCGGCTTGAAGACAAATTCAGCGTTCAAGTTATTACTCAAAACATTGATGATCTGCATGAACGGGCAGGTTCAACCCATGTCATGCACCTACATGGGGAAATCAGAAAAGTAAGAAGTACCCGCTTCCCGGAATTAGTTTATCTGATTAACGGCTGGGAACAAAAAAAGGAGGATTTGTGTGAGAAGGGATTCCCGCTTCGTCCGCACATTGTCTGGTTTGGTGAAATGGTCCCTTATATGGATTTAGCCATTGAACATATTTCATCAGCAGACCTACTGATGATCATCGGGACCTCACTGGAAGTCTGGCCGTCTGCCGGGCTTATCCACTATGCATCGGATGAAATTCCGAAATTTTATATTGACCCTAAAGCTCACCCTGTTAATAAAATACCGGATTTAAAACTTATCTCACAACCAGCCGGAATTGCTGTTCCGGAACTTGTTGATCAACTTCTACAAAATTGAATGATTACTGCTTCCCTACTGGATTCCAATTTATTTAACTGGGTCATTCTGCCACTGTTAATCTTTTTAGCCCGAACGAGTGATGTCACATTAGCCACGCTTCGCAATATTCTGCTCAATAAAAACTTTACGAAAATTGTCCCATTTCTTGGCTTTTTTGAAGCCTTGCTATGGCTGCTTGCAGTTAGTCAGGCAGTCAGAAATCTGAGTTCACCAATTTCGTATTTTGCATTTGCAGCAGGCTATTCAATGGGAATGTTTGTCGGAATAAAAATTGAAGCCCGCCTGGCTTTAGGCAAACAGATACTCAGAATTATTACTCATAAAGATTCAACGGAATTAATTGCTAAACTGAAGGAAAATCATTTTGGAACAACTACCATAGAAGCAACAGGCGGAACCGGCCCGGTTAAAGTCATTTTAACAGTCATTAACCGGAAAGATCTTCCTGGAGTTGCCGCAATCATCCAGGAACATAATCCCAATGCTTTTTATTCAATTGAAGATATCCGCACAGCCAGCCAGGGAATTTTTCCCCGCAGCTACTCAGAATCAAAACTGGATTATTTCAAAAGAATTTTCCCCGGTTAAAATAATTTCCTGACTGAGCCTTTGCTTTTAATAAGCACTTTCTATATTTGTTTCGGTATTGAAATGAAGAACCCTCAAACCAGGCAAAAAAAAACGGGATATGATTTCTCTAAGACAGAAAAATCCCATCCTTATAAAATTTCGCTGCTTTTAATTCTTGCTGCCAGCACCTTGCTGTTTCTTTGTATAACGATTTTGTACCTGGCTACTTTAACCAATGTTACTATTCCGGCTGATTTTAAATTACCTCACTCTTTTTCATTAGGCATTATCTTGCTGCTCACCAGCAGTTTTAGTTTACACCGGTTAAAATCAGCATTTAAGAATGATAATTATTCCCTGATGAAATGGCTATTTACCTTTATCCTGTTTTCTGGACTCAGTTTCCTGATGTGTCAATTCTCCGGCTGGAAACAATTGATTGCCATTCGCAGTGATTTATCATTCGGTATGCTGCTTTCCTTTGTCTTCTTGCTTTCAGGCATTCATTTCCTTTACACCCTGTCAGGACTAATTTATTTTTTAGTCTTGTTTCTGCGGGCACGTTCACATCAGGAAGATCCTGTTAAACGCCTGATCTATTTCAGTAACAAAAATCAATTAATACATCTGGAACTTGCCTCCGATTACTGGTTCTTTATCAATCTGAGCTGGGTAAGTATTTTTATAATTCTTCTTTTTACAATAGGTTGATGCGGGCTGTTCAGCTTATTTGTATCCTGTTGTTTTTTTCATCGTGCTCAAAGGATTCTTCAGAAAATCTTCCTTGTAATAAGACCCAAAGTGGTTTAAACGGGACTGTTAACTGTATTACTCTAATTGGAAATAAAACACTGGTTGCTGCAGGTATGAATAATTCAGCAGGTGCAGTCAGCCAATCAACCGATAACGGATTAACCTGGAATCTGCTTCCGACTGTTTTTGAATACCCAGTAACGGCCATTTTTACTGTTGATTCCCTAATATGGTATGCCGGCAGTTCAGAACCTTCAGTTTATAAAACCACAGATGGCGGTAAATCGTGGAAAAAACTCTGGGTAAGAACTCCCTTTCCACCACAATTCAGGCAACCCGTCAGAAGTATTTCAGCAACCAATGATACAACGATTTTTTTTGCTCTTGGCGGAGGATTCGAAGCTGGAGGAATCTGGAAAACGTATGATGGCGGCACCACCTGGAGTGCCTTTGCATTCAATTTTGAAATAAGGGATCTCCGGTTTAGCAATCCGCTAACTGGAATTGCCTGTGGTTATGGTTCAGTAATTTGTACTTCAGACGGGGGCGAATCATGGCAACCTTCCCCTTGCCCGAATGCCTATTTTATGGCCTTAAATCAGGATGAGAACGGAAGATGGTGGGCTGTTTCCTTTAACGGGGGTGTTTATTTTTCGGATAATCCTGCTTTGGGATGGAAGATCAGTTTAGCACCGTCCAATTTACTTTCATCCCGAAAGCAGTTTCGCTGTTTACTTATTCAGGGTCGTAAAATAACCGTTGCCGGATCTGAAGGTATAATTATGAAGAGCAACATCTATGACCATAATTGGACCACATTTCAATCATGCTTAAAAGATCATCTCAGATGTATGAGCTATTCAGAATCGGAATGGTTTGCTGGTGGTGATCACGGAACAATCATCAGCTTTAACGGGTTTTAATTAATAAGTAAACGCATACTCTATCAGATTCGCTCCCATTTGTAAGGCTTTCAGTCTTGTTTCCTGAGAATCTTTATGAACTTCGGGGTCTTCCCAACCATCTCCCAAGTCACATTCGTAATCATAAAAACATACCAATCTCCCATTCCAGATCAGTCCAAAGCCCTGAGCAGGTTTACCATCGTGCTCATGAATTTTTGGAAGACCATTTGGGAAGTTAAATTTCTGGTGATAGATCGGGTGAGAAAAAGGTAACTCTACAAAGTCCAGCTCCGGAAATACAAGTTTCATCTGGGGGCGGATAAATTTATCCAACCCATAATTATCTGAAATATGAAGGAATCCTCCACCTGACAGATATTTACGAAGGTTCTGAACCTCCTGAGTATTAAAGACAATATTGCCGTGGCCAGTGAGATGAATAAAAGGATAATTAAACAACTCAGGACTTCCAACTTCTACAATCCCCTGTTCAGTGACTATGTTCGTACCCAGGTTCTGATTGCAAAACCTAATCAGATTGGGAACCGAAGTCTGAAGATTTGCATACCAGTCGCCACCACCACTGTATTTCATCACAGCAATTTTAACCTGAGCTGATACCGACAGTGAGAAAAAAGTCATAATTACAATCAAAAGCCTGCTAATCATTTGAATAATGTATTTAATGGACGAGTGATTTCATCGATGAGCAAATATAAAGGCCGGCAGTTTCGGTTCTCAATCTTGCCTGACCCAGATGAACCGGCTGAAAGCCTGAACCGATCGCCTGACTCAGTTCCTCTATAGTAAAATCGCCTTCAGGGCCAATCATAGCCAGCACGTTTGAGTTCTCGGCTGCAAATTTTTCAAACCCGGTTTCGCCTGACTGGGTACAGATTGTCTTTAGCATCGAATGACTGATTTTAACAAACTCATTAAAAGACGTTGCTGGATGAATAACCGGCAGGTATGCCCTAAGCGATTGCTTCATAGCACTGACAGCTGTTTTTACTAATCTGTCATGATTGTACTTCTTGCGTTCACTTCGTGAGCAGATTAAAGGTGTAATCTCATCAATGCCCAATTCAACTGATTTTTCAACGAACCATTCCATGCGATCAGCACTTTTCGGCAGGGCGATCGCTATATGCAGATAATATGGATTTAAGGACGCCTGCTCAATTTTTCCGGAAATGTCAATCAGGCACTCAGATTGGGTTGCAGTTCTTAAAATCCCTTCTGCACAATAACCCTTCCCGTTTGTTATATGCAATTTATCGCCCGGTTTCATCCGCAGTACCCGCACGCAATGATACGCTTCCTGGTGTTGAAGAACAGCCTGCTGGGAATGATCTGAAAAATCAGCCAAAAACAAGTTCACAAGACAAAGAAAACAGATTATAGTAGAAAAAGATTAATTTGGCTAAGTTATGTAATTTTGAAAGTTTTGTTTAATCAGCTATGAAAAATTCAGCAGCCATTTTTATCCTGTTTCTTTCAATCATACTCACCGGTTCATCATGTAAAAAAGAAAAAGACCCTGAACTGCCCGAGATTCAATTTAAAGAAGGGCCGGGTTATATTTCTTCAAATTCAACACTGGGTAAAAATAATCAGATAACTGTTGGAATCACAGCAAAAAAGAATCAGGCATCACTCAGGAGCTTTATGGTTTATCAAAGCTATGATAACAGTACTTATCAGCAGGTATTCATTTATACGCTGGCAATAAATGAATCGAATTTTTTCAGCAAAGACTATGATATCATTACCAGGGATGAGAGTGGAACTGAAAAATACAAATTCACAGTAGCTGATTCCGAAGGGAACACTGCTTTTAAAGAACTTACGATTAAGGTGCAGTAATTTCTGAATATGAGTCATCTCTTTCTGAGAATCATTATTTTTTTTATTTTAATAGTTGCTGTTTCTGCCTGTAAGGATGACTCAACCTTAACTGAAACCTGTTTTGACGGTATCAAGAATCAGGATGAACTGGATGTTGACTGCGGTGGCGTTTGTGATAAAAAATGCCGACCTATAATGAGTGCAATCGTCAACGCCACTCCCTGGGAGGCTGATTTGCTTATTTCCTCCTACTCGGCCAGCAGCAGCACTTTCAGTTTAACCGGGCGCAGAGCTTCGGGAGTTTATCCGTCTGTTCAGTTAATTTTTACCGGCCCGCTTACCGTAGGTGAACATACCCTGGATGCATCTTCGGGGTATATTGCCGGAATAAATTCATTTACCCAACTGAACCATGGCTCAATTATCATTACCGGAATTGAACAAATCCAGAAGGTAGTTGAAGGTACCTTCTCACTCTCATGTACTGACAACAGTTCAGGCACTACCTATGAACTGACAAATGGGATATTCAGATTTGTTACCTATTAATATTCTTTAAAAGACAATCCGTTTTCTATTTTTGGCACCTTAATCATATTCATAATAATGAAGAGATCTGTTTGGCGGGCAACGTCATTATTGATAATAATGGCATTCGCACTTGTATCATGCCGAAGTCAAAAAAAGATTACCTATTTTCAGGATGTCCAAAAAAATGAAGAACCAGCAAGCCGAATTGAATGGAAAAATTTTACACCGGTAGATTCCAATAAGCTTGTCATTTACGAGCCATTGATTCAACCTAATGATATTTTAAAGATTTATATTACAAGCATCAACAAGGAAGCAAGCAGTTTTTTTAACCCGTTAATCTCTACTGATGTAACCGTTGATGACCCGCAGGCCTACGGCTATCTGGTTGATTCTTATGGAATGATTGAGATTCCCGTGATGGGAAGTGTTAAAGTTGCAGGATTAACAGTCCCACAGATACGGGATACTCTAAAAGTTCGTTTAAGTAAATACCTTGATAATCCTGCTGTGCGGATTATATTCAATAATTACAAAGTAACCTTGCTCGGTGAAGTTATGCGTCCGGGAGTTTATACTGTACAGAATGAACGAATCACGTTACCTGAAGCTTTAGGTTTGGCCGGTGATTTATCCATTTTTGCGAACAGAAAAAATATTCTGATTATCCGTGAAGATGCAGGAGAACGTACTTTTACGCATGTAGATATTACCAATCGTGACTTTTTTAAATCTCCTCATTATTTTCTGCACCCTAATGACATCGTTTATGTTGAACCCGGACGCGGAAAGGTCGCTCAGTCAGATATTTTTTACAGAATTGCTCCCATTGTGATCAGTACCCTGACTTTAATTGCCGTGATTCTTGTAAGGTTTCAAAAATAATTTCAAGAAGAAATGAACTCAAAGCCCGAAGTACCGGATTTCTCGAATGAAACAGAAAAGAAATTTAATGCCAAGCAATTTCTGTTCAAGTATGTAGTCAGCTTCTGGTATATCTATATTTTATCAATTGCCGGAGCTATGATTCTTGCTTATTATTACAACTGGTACACAACTCCGGTTTACAATGCAAATACCACCCTGCTTATTAAAGAAGACAGGCGGCCTCCTTCAGCAGATTTATTGTCAGAACTTGATGAATATTATAATATTGGTGGAATTGAAAATGAAATCGGAGTTATTTCTTCAAGGACATTAATTCTGAAAGCACTGCAGGAACTCGACTTTGATATCTCCTATTTTCTAAGAGGAAATTTTAAAACAACTGAGCAGTATAATAATTGTCCCATCCGATTGGAATATTCTAATTTGTCATATAAAGCTTATGGCATGAATATTCTGATTTCTGTTAATGGATCCAATGAACTGACACTATCTTACACTCCTCCGGATTCGGATAAACCGGCTGAATATCATTCAGGATTTGATCGGCTGATAGAAACCGGAATCGGGAATTTTAAAATTTCAAAACGAGACTTCTTTTCTGAAGAATCATTCAGTAACCCTGAATACCAGAAAAGGAATTTTATAATCAACATTCAGACATTTGAACTCCAAACTGACAAATACAGGAAGAAACTGCGAATTGAACCAATTAATAAGAAATCAACAATCCTCGAGTTGTCAATTACGGATCATGTTCCTCAAAAAGCTGCTGATTTTTTAAACAAACTCACAGAAGTTTATCTCAAGAATGGAGTTGAAATAAAAAATGCAATTGCCAACAATACATTAAAATTTATTGATGACCAGCTTGCTGAAGTTTCACTTCAGGTTGATACCTCAGAAAAATCAGTTGCTGCCTTTAAGTCAAGTCAGGGAATTGCGGATCTGAGTGCTGAAGCTCAGTCGGTATTAGGTTCTGCTAAAGCGTATGAAGAGAAAGTTGCTGAAATAGATATGCAGCTTAGTTTTCTTAACTACCTTGAACGATATGTAAATGAAGGTAAAAGTCTGAAAGATCTCTCACCAGCAAGTATTGGAATTAATGACGTCTTGTTGCTTAAACTGATTCAGCAAATGTCAGAACTGGCAACCCAAAGAAAAGATCAGATTCAGACAACCACAGAAGACAATCCATTAATCAGAAACCTCGACATTCAGATTCAGAATACGCGGTCTGATTTACTCGAAAATGTTAGAAGTATCCGAGATGGATTAAAAGCATCCAGGCAGGAAGCGATGAGTAAACTGGGAACCACCGAAGGAAAAATCAGAAATATTCCAAGCGTTGAACGTCAGCTTTTCGGTCTACAGCGGGAATCACAGATCAGGCAGACGCTCTATACCTATCTCTTGCAAAAGCGCGCTGAAACTTCAATTCTGTTAGCCAGTACAATTTCTGATAACCGGATAATTGACCTGGCCAGAGTAAGCAGAAAACCCGTTAAACCAATAAAGAATCAAACCTATGCTAGTGCGTTGCTGCTGGCGTTTATTCTGCCTGCCGGCTTTATCTATTCCAGAGATTTATTTAATGACCGGATCCGTGACCGTGCTTCACTTGAAGACATTACAAAAGTCCCTATACTGGGTCTTGTCGGGGTGAGCAAAACAAAAGGTACTTTAATTGTTTCTGAAAAACCAGAATCACAGATTGCCGAAGCATTCAGAAGTATTCGTACCAATCTACAGTTTTTCAGCCCTGATAAACATTCAAGAATTATTCTGGTGACATCTTCCATCAGTTCTGAAGGGAAAAGTTTTTGCTCAACCAACCTGGCTACGATCATTGCCAATTCGAATAAAAAAGTATTATTGATTGGTGGTGATATGCGAAAACCCAAGAAAAGCAGTGAGTTTAATCTGGATCAGGATATCGGACTGAGCAACTATCTTTCAGGTGTTAATTCATTAACAGAAATTATCCAGGCTTCAAAGATTGATAACCTCGACATTGTTCTGTCAGGCCCCAAACCACCCAATCCATCTGAACTAATTGAAAGTAACCTGATGGTGAAGTTAATTGAATACGTCAAAGAAAATTATGAGTATATCATCTTTGACTCACCTCCTATCGGTATTGTAACCGACAGTATGCTTTTATCTCAATATGCTGATGTTGTTATCTATGTAGTCAGGCAAAATGTTACCCGCAAGCATCACCTTGAATTTGTCAACGACCTGTATATTACCGGAAAGGTAAGGAATCTGTGTATTATTCTCAATGCTGTTCATGCTGGAGGGCCTGGCTATGGATATAGCTTCGGATACGGATACGGATACGGATACGGATATGGATACGGATATGGATATGGATATTATGAAGAAGATTATCAGAAAAAGGGCTTCTTTAAAAGATTGTTTTCTTCGGATGATTAACCGAAATGAAGCTTAGACAGCTAATTACATTCCTAAAAAAGCGCTTCGACAAAGAGTCTAAAATTCTTTTTAAGAATACTTCCTGGATTCTGGGATCTAATGTTATCCGGTCAGGACTTGCATTTCTCAGATCCATTATTGTAGCGCGCGGCTTAGGAGTTGAATTTTACGGTATCTATGTTTTTATTACCAATTTTGTTATTACAATTCAGGAGTTTTTCAACCTGAATATTGATGCCGGAATCATCCGGTACGGAGCTATTTACCGCAATGAAGGCCGCCTGGATAAACTGGTTGCCATCATTAAGCTGAATATCCTGTCGGTACTGATTACTTCTGTGTTATCCATTTCCCTAATTGCGGTTTTAGTCTCCTTCTTTTATAAAAGAATGATTGATCAGCCCGGATTAGAACTGTATATCATCCTTTATGCCATTGCTGACCTGGCAACCTTCTTTGATCCGCTGGGTAAAAGCATGCTCAGACTTTATTATAAGTTTAAGCTTAATTCCATCATTCAGACACTGGCTGCTATAATTGAACTTCTGCTCATTGCCGGTGTAGTGCTTATCTATAAAGCCAATTTGAAAGCATTTATGATAACTCTGGTAGTGTCAAAGCTGATCACTTCAATTATGTACATTGCTTCAATGATCTATGAACTTAAAGATGAGTTGCTCCCTCATTTCAGTGCAAAGATGAGTCTTATTAAAGATCAATACCGTGAAATTGCAGGGTTCATTACCGGCAATGCTATGACACGAACATTACAAACCCTGGTCAACCGTTCAGATGTTGTTCTACTCGGAGCACTGGCTTCCCCGGCTGCTGTTGCTTATTATAATCTGGCAAAACGAATGGCCAATATGTTTATGGTAATTGCCGATCCGTTTGCTCAGGGTATTTATCCCCAGATTTCAATGCTGCTTGCTCAGAAAAGATTCAGAGAATTAAAAGTAATGCTTGTTAAAGTCTCACGTTCGGCAGCTATCCCTTTGGTTATCCTGCTGCCGGTACTTACCTTATCTTACAAATCTATCATCCTGATTTTTTATGGTCAGCAATATGTCACCGAATCATTAACTTTTTTAATTTTTTATATTGCATCCACAATGGCAACCGTATTTTTCTGGAATCACTCGTTTATGCTTGGCATTGGTTACATCCGTTTCCGGTTACTGACTTACATCATTGCAATCATAATCGGAGTTGGAATTGCTGTTCCGCTTATCCCCTATCTGGGTGAAAAAGGAATGGCTCTGGGAAGTGCTACCCTGCGAATCATTGTCTTTGCTTCATTTTCTATTGTCTCCTTTAAATACCTGAACCGAAAACTGAAAAAACAGGATGTGGAAGAACCTACGGAAGAGACATGATCAGTTGGCAATTCTGCAAAACAGAAGAAAACTTCTCGATCAGCTAATAAACTTAAAAATCAGCCGGCCTGCTGACCTGATCAGAAAAGTGATTTTCAGAAAGACCTTCGAGAAGAAGATTCTTTCAAAACTGGTAACCTTTACCGGTATTGTTATAACACACGATCGGTCCATAGATGAAATTACTGTTGAAATCAAACCCTATTTAGGGCAAAATGAAACAGCCGGAATTATCAGGAAAACAATAGGTAATAAATACCAGGATTTAATTTTTGATATCCTCGTTCATGGCAGCATTGCAACCCATGAAGAATGCAGCTACAGCGATTTTGACGGACTGGTTATCCTGAATGACCGGGCATTAGCCTTAACGGACCAACTCAGGGGGATTTCATCAGAACTAAGCCGCTTGCGAAAATGGTTTCTAAAAACGGATATTCTTCAGCATCATGGCTGGTTTTTGCTTACCGAATCTGACCTGTTAAATCTGGATACTGCTTACTTCCCGGTCGAAATACTAAGGCACAGCAAATCGCTATTAAAGCATTCGGCTTATTCAATCCGGCTGATTCCAGATTCTGATCCGGACTTTAGTAAGACCTTTTCAGATGTTAGTAATAAAACTTTACGACTTACCGAATCCGTAGTAAAACAAATGGATATGTATGAATTGAAGTCGGTCCTCAGCCGTATCTTTCTTCTTCCTGCACTTTACCACCAGGCAAAATATTCAAAAGGGATTTTCAAAAAAGACAGCTTTGACACTGTAAAACAAGAATTCGGCAATCAACTCTGGCAGCCCATTGATGATGCAAGCAGAATCCGCAGTCAATGGAGTCAGAAAGTGAGTAAAATCCGGTCATTTTTAATTATGGAAACATTTCCTTTGCCACTGTCTTTAAGAAAAATTTTCTATCCGGCTGCCGGCAAAAGATTGAGAGAACAGATCTGCAGCCTGCTGCCGGGTTTAAAACTCTTGATATCAGAAATGCATAAGCGACTGGAGCAACCATGAAAACAGCATTTATAACCGGATTGGGTCGTAGCGGAACAAAATTTCTGACGGCATTACTTTCTGAGTGTGCCGGAACGGATTGCCGGCATGAATTTACAGGAAACCGTGAGTTCTGGATTTTAAGCTGGTACCAGCAACCAGATATTTATACCCTTCCTTATCTTGAAAGAGAAAAAAAAAGAATCGAGAGTTCTGCCAAAGCACAGCTTTTCATTGATGTTAACGGATATCTTCATCATTGTACCCCTCAACTGAAAGCAACCTTCAGCCCGGTGGCTATTTTTCACCTGGTTCGTGATCCAAAATATGTGATTCGTTCACTTTACAGCCGAAGAATCGAAAAGGATATTCATATCGTTCCTAAATCAAAACCGGAAGTTGAACGCTGGCTGGATGAAGACAAATTCTACCGGATCTGCTGGAACTGGAAAGAAGCAACTGAAAAATTATTAAACGAAGGTTGGCCGGTTATCCGGTTTGAAAGCATTCTGAATGATTATTCCTATCTTACAGAAAATATTCTTAACCCTTTAGGAATTTCTCTTTCTCAATCACAATGGGAACAGAAGATTAGCCTGAAGATTAACCGTACGCGACCTGCCTATTACCGCAAATTGTATTCTATCATAAAAGGCAAACCATACATTGAAGAAAAGATTCCACCTTATAATGAATGGACGGCAAGACAAAAGGAGATTTTTAAAGAACTTTGCCAGGAGCTCATGATTCGTTGTGGCTATCCTCAGGCATAATTTTTGACATTCAAACATGAATTTTAACCTGGTTGACCTGCCAAAAGAGTTTCAAATAACTTACTACGACCAGGGTATTCAGCGAATGACAGCCTGGCTTATGAATCAGTCGCAGGTATTGAGTGTCTTCCAGGTTGGAAGTGTATCAGCTCCTGGAATATCTGATGTAGATCTGCTGGTTATTTTTAAAGATGGGAGCCAGCTCAGTATAGATCCTGTTTTACTTTCCGAATTCAGCAAAGAACGGTATGTGTTTATTCACTCTCTTTTTGGAACTACACTTTCACGGTTTAATGAACTTGACAAATACACCCTGTTTTCAAACTTCCATCACCTTGCTGGCCAGCAAATCAATATGAGTGCACCGGTTTTTGTAAAAAATGATGAGCAGACTTTAAAACAACAACTTGCCCTGGAGTATCTCTTAAAAGCTTTTATTTC
>JADLBQ010000002.1 GCA_020847635.1 Bacteroidia bacterium | reverse complement strand
TTATTATTTTTGAAAGTTGAAAGGAGCATAGTAATCGATGAGAAATCCGTCGCAGCTGGTAATTTGCTGAGAAAGTATTAAGCAAGGAAGCGGCACTCAAACGAGATTGGGATAAGAAACTTTCTTCACAAATACATGACTTACCAGAATATGATAATGTATTCAGA
Source organism: Bacteroidia bacterium (assembly GCA_020847635.1). Taxonomy (GTDB): domain Bacteria; phylum Bacteroidota; class Bacteroidia; order AKYH767-A; family OLB10; genus CAADHD01. The sequence goes on along the minus strand of JADLBQ010000002.1, from coordinate 6,058 downwards.
GAAGCAAAGCGACACTTCAAACTTTGATGAGATGAAAACACCAACGCTCAAAAAAAATACTCTTAAAAGCCGAAGAAGCCAACGCCACAACCAAAGCTTTTAAGAGAGTATTTTTTTTGCCACCCCAAAATCCACCCTTCCTTTTTTTACAAATTTATTTTTCCCACCGCACGGGTTTACTGCGTAATCGGACTGACAATGCTTCTAATGTAAATCACTCTGAACAAAGTGTGTGCGAACTTGAAACGAAACTGCTTCGGACGGACAGCAAGCCAGCAGGTAACAACCAAAGTTTCGTTGCGTTCGCAAAACGAACCATGAAGCCCATGTTGCACGAAACCCCGCATTCTCATCGCACCCGGCCTGTCTTATGGGGTTTGAATGGGAAGTGGCCGCTTTAATAAACAACCTTATGAGTGGAATGGCTGAATTCAGGAATTGAAGCGTGTATAATTACTGAGCATTCCCGGGCTTTTGCCGGCGATGCGAATTTTCTGGCCAATCAATTGTATAATCCGTTGAATCCGCTTACTTTTAGGCTAGCTTTTTTCACCAGCATCCTGCAGGGCTGTTTTTCAGATTTTGTTTTCATAATAATAGTTTTTGGTAAAATATATTACGAAAATTTATCTGATGTAAGTTCTGCTTCACGCCGAAAAAAGCTACCCCGCGAAAGCGGGGTTTTGTGCTACACGGGTTTACCCCACGCCTTCGTTTTTGATGCCTGCCGGCTTCAATCTTCGACACCGCGCAATACCGACGGAACGTTGTGTGGCATTGTTGAATTACCAGCTGGAAATTGGAATTGTATAACCACTAAAAATTAAATTGATGTCAGAGAAGAGTTTTTCAACCATAATTTGGATTAATCAATCGCCAGCAGAAGTTTACAACGCCATCAACAGGCCACAGGCCTGGTGGAGTGATTCTATTACAGGCAATCCGGACAAACTAAATGGAGAATGGAATTACAATTTTGGTGATAATCACATTACAAAATTAAAAACAATTGAATTGACACAGGACCAAAAGATTGTTTGGCTGGTTTTAGAGAATCATTTTAAGAACGGCAGGGATCAAAGCGAGTGGGTGGGAAACAAGATAACTTTTGAAATATCAAAAGAAGGCGATAAAACAAAACTGGTATTTACTCAATTCGGGTTAGTACCGTCGTATGCCTGTTATAAAGACTGCGAATGGGGCTGGACGGGTTTTGTTGGAAAGAGTTTGTATAGTTTAATAGCTACGGGCACAGGGCAACTTACCTGGTATTTATAAGTGCAGAATGGCAATTGGTTCTATCATTAGTTTGCAGATCCGGTAAATTTGGGAAAGCATACGATCAGATCTGTGGAAAGTATTTTTCTGTCCCGATTTTACTTTGACATCTTTTTTTGATCTGGCAAAAGAAGGAGGGAATTGGGAAATGGTGAATGTTAATTTCCTGTCTTATATTTGGGAGAACTTCCGGAGATTTAATGCCTAAAATCAATCTTTTCATCAGCATTTCATTACTGACTCTGCTTTTAACGGTAGACGATACTTTTGCCTCAAAAATTAATGCTTCCACGTTCGGTTATAATCCGGCAGATGCAACAGTATGCTTTCAAGCAGCGATCCAGTCTTCCTTTGACACTGTTGTTGTTGACCTGCAGACCGGAGACTGGAACGTAGGACCGGGAAATTTTTTCAATATCACGAATAAGACAATTATATTTTCTCCCGGTGTAACGTTAAGAGCACTGCCCGGAGCCTTTAACGCCGTAAATGCCTGTCTGACGAAGTTTACGAATGCCTCAAACGTGACGATTATTGGTTATGGAGCAGAATTTAGAATGAATAAATCGGAATATGCCATTCTTAATAATAGTGAATACCGAATGAATATTTCTCTTATCGGCTGTTCAAATTTTACAATTAAAGGACTTGTAATTAATGAAAGCGGAGGAGACGGAATTTATATAGGCGGATCAGGAAGCAACGGCTTTTGTGAAGACATATTCATAGAAGATGTGAGATGTATGAATCATTACAGGCAGGGGATGAGCATCATCAGTGTCCGGAATATGCTCGTAAAAAATTCATACTTTACCAATACCCGGGGAACACAACCGGAAGCAGGTGTAGATGTGGAACCCAATCAGGTTAACGACCGGATTGTCAATCTTCGTTTTGAAAATTGCGCTTTTACAGAAAATGGATGGGCAGGCTTTGCAGCCGCATTGATTAATTTAGACAGTACTTCGGTTCCGGTAAGCATAGAAATTAATAATTGTTATTTTAAAATGAATGGTCGCCCTCAGAACACTTATTCACTCGCAGAAATTTGCCTGTCTGCCAATTATATTTCCCCGGTGCAGGGCCAGGTGGTTTTCAATAATTGTTTTATTGACAGCAGTAATTATCCGGCTTTGTACAGCCGGAAGGTAGCTAATGCTTACCGGGTTGCCTTCAATAATTGTTTCTTTAAGAATGTCAGCCAGTTGCAATTACCATATAATGAGCCTGTTTCTCTGGAAGTACCCGACTATTTCAATCCCACACCTTATCTGGGTGGGTTTGAATTTAACGATGTATTCCTTTCTTATCAGACGAATTTTAGTTTTTTCAGAGTTTACGGAGCGGGTACCCTTCCCGGAATAAAAGACTTAACAGGTCATTTTACGGTTGTTGAACCAAACAATAACCCTCCCTTATACACCAGCGTTCCCGGTATGGTTAATGTTACCTATACGTACACAAATCAAACCGGATTGCCGGCAGCCGGCGTAAGCATATCAGTGCAAGCTCCCGCTGCAACTGAATGTAACGGACAACGTGCAGCTTATACATTTATCAGGAGTTCTTCAGATATCAGCTACCCGTTGGGAATTTCATACCGTCAGTCCGGCACCGTTACACCGGGAGATGACGTACACCTTAAACCGGGTGGTGTGGTTATTTCTGCTAATACATTGCAAGCATCCGATACCACGGTAGCAAGAGAGGATACACTGACCGAGGGAACCGAAACAGAAACCATAGAAATGGAAACATCTGCTTTTTACCAAATTACCGGTACCAATCCAATTATTATTCTGATAAACGATTGTAATGTTACATCTGTTAAGGATGAAGATGGTAACAGGATTTCTGGTTTTTCTGTTTTTCCTGTGCCTGCAAAAGAAGAATTGAATATATTTTTCGATAAAATTGATTTTACCGGCAGTGTATTGATTCAAATACTGGATATAACTGGCAGGGTAATACTTACCCAACACTGCCTTCCATTAAGTAATCTAACGTTAGCGGTATCCGAATTTCCACAAGGCACGTACATTGTACGGATAGTGCATGAAAAAGGAGTATATCTTAAAAAATGGATCAAAGGAGCTGATTTATAAAGACAAATTATATTCAGGATAGAAACTTGCCGAGAACGGATCCCGATTCTGCTACCCGTTACGAATGATCTTCAAATGATTTTATGCACAAAAGGAAACCAATTTATGGTATTCCGGGAATCACGCTGCTTTAGATTTTAACAGTGATTGTCCAGCCGATGTCCACAACAGCGCAATGTACACTATTGAAGGATGTACCTCCATCAGTGACAGAGGCTGAAACATTTAATTTTTTCAAATTGATGAAAAGGTCAGGATAAAAATATCATGGAGATGTCAAATGGTGCTTCTTTAGGAGGACATCTGTCTGCTGCTCAACCGCTTTAATAGTACCATATCCCCCAAGCCGGTTTTATATTATCTTTTTACGTTACAACTGCAATATACTCCATAACCAGCGAGTTTTAACTTTAACTACTCAATCGCAGATATGTCCTTAAACAATGGTGATGGTAATGTAACGGTGAGAATTGAGGTTATTATATCTGCGGTTGTGGAAAGAATTTCTGGTGTAAGGCATAAAAACAGGTAAGTATTTGGATTATGGTTCATGGATATGAAAATGACAGCCGTTTTTCGTATCTGTTGACACCGGCTGGATTCTCCCTAACTCCTGTTATTCGTAAAATAGATTAACCAGTTAATAATTTAAATTCATTTGGCTATATGAAATTTTCTCCTACAGAGGCGGGGCTGGTAACAAGCAGTGTTGGTAAGCAATGAGCAGTGGTTTAAAACCACATCAAATTCTATTTTTGATTGATCCTGTTTTCGGTGAAACTGAAAATTCCGCTTATTGGATTAAATTAAAGAGTTGACAGCCGCATTGCATCAACGGTCAGGATGGTTCCTTGCTTCCTGCAATTTCATCGAAGTCATAATTGGCTCTTGCAAGCGCTCTTCGGGCGGCTTCAATGGCAAAGGGTATCGGATTGGGGGGATGCGTTGGAACCTCTGAAACTTGTTCAAGCTGGTCCAGGAGTGACTGGGTCTGGCCTGCTGTCAGTTCTTCACAAATATCATAAAGGCCTCCGGGCTCTTCCTCTGCAAGATCATGTTTTTCCAGCACATGTCGGATTACTTTAATCAGTGTGGCATCAGGCGGAGGTACCATCAGCGCTGTTAACGCACCGTGTTCCAGACGATAACGGGGAAATAGCCTGGATGTCAGCTCCTCGCTGCCCTGTTTCGCTGCCGGAAAAAGAATTTTTTCTTCCATTTTTATATGACGCAGCAGGCCTGAACGAAATTGCTGATAATAATGAAGATCCACCTCACCCGGCTTTTCTGTTGCCTTATCCAGCAGTTGCTCAAGCCGTTGGTGGTCATTGGTAAAAAAACGGTGTAGCTTCTTATTCATATCAGGTTTCAGGTCAACAGGCAGTGCCGTAAGGTGACATTTGGAGTACAAAGATAGCCAACCTTTGGTTAAGGCTAAATACAGCCCAAACTTTCCCCCGGATCCCGGCGAAATATTTTTTGAATATCTTTTTGTTAATTTTGAAATGAAACATCTGAACTGAAAAAAATAGGCACGGGAGGAATCCGTATGAACAGTGCAAACCGGATTGAAAAAATAATATGTATTGCCCGGCCGGCAGAGGAAGGATATTCTTCAGCCCGGATTCTCAATCGGACATAATTCACACCAAATGAATGCTCAGATTATTTTTCCATTAAATCCTAATATCAAAAAATATGAAAACAGATTTCTATACAAAAACAACCCTGACAATCATTGCTGTGTGTTTGCTAGTTATCACATTCCGTCAAACAAATTTGTTCCCGGAAGCAAGAGCCAATACCGCACAACCAGGTACAAGCACGGATGTCAGGTATGGCCTGGTTCCCCTGAATGCCGATGGATCCATTGACGTCACTATTGTTCCGAATTCTTCCAAACTGGATGTGAACCTGGTGGATATCAGCACATCTGACAAACTCAATGTGAATATTGATGAAGTCGGTGGTTTTTCCACCATGGATGCCTTACCGGTTAAAATAAAATAACACCTACGGAGGTGTTCAATGGAATTAAAATGTAATTTTATTTTATGGAATAAGAATTTTTATAAAGAGTGTAGGAACAGATCGTCCGGCCTCTGCTTCAGCAAAATCAATATAACAATACCATATTATTTGCCAAACGAAAAAAAAACCAGGAACAGGATGAAAAATACTCTCATATTCATGATGATCAGCATGTTTCTTTTCAGTTGCAACAGTCGTACCGGACAACAGGAAAGTACGGAGGCTGCGCCGGACGGTGAATTACATCATCACGATGAAAATACCGGAAACATTGAACTCAATAACGGTCAGAAATGGCAGGTGAACTCCGAGATGAAACCATACATAGAAAAGGGTGAGGAGTTGGTCAATACTTTTATTCAAAACAATACCACGGATTACAAGGCGCTGGCCCGGAAAGTGACAGAACAAAACACCCAGTTGATCAATAGCTGCACCATGGAAGGAAAAAGTCATGATGAACTGCATAAATGGCTGCATCCCCATCTGGAACTTACCGAAGCGCTGGAGAAGGAGACCGATCCCGTGAAGGCAAAGAGCCTGGTGATGCAATTACAGGCTTCCTATAAAACGTATGCAGAATATTTTCAGTAATATTTTCCAACCATGAAACTCAGAATAATTATAATAGCCGGTATTGTTCT
>JADLBQ010000001.1 GCA_020847635.1 Bacteroidia bacterium | reverse complement strand
TAACGATGCCGATATCTACCGTGAAAGAAAAGAATTAGGAAAGCAACTCTGTACAGGAGTTCTGGGTGCTATTGATAATGACCTGAAGAATACGGTATTTGCGTTTATTCCCAATACCTCTGAACTAGCATTTTATGGAATGATTGAAGGAATGGAAGATTATTTGAAAGACCATAAGCGAAGAAAGATTAAAGCACTTGATGGTGAGTTAACGGATGAAAAGCTGAATAGCATCCTGTCCATCAAACCCAGATTTGAAAAAATTGCAATTAAGGATGTTAAACTTCGGACGTTTATTACCAATGATGAAGACCGGGGCGACCTGGTTGCTCATGTCTATGACATTACCTATGGAACACTTCGTAAAAAGGAAGATAACCTGGTAGTTATTGATGACAGTATTGTCCGGGGTACCACACTAAAGGATTCGATCATTAGGATGTTAGCCCGGCTGGAACCAAAGCAGATAGTTATTGTTTCATCGGCACCTCAGATCCGTTATCCCGATTGTTATGGAATTGACATGGCAAAAATCGGAGATCTGATTGCATTCCGGGCTGCACTGAAGCTGATTGAAAAGAATCACCTTGAGCATCTTCTGGAAGAGGTTTATGGAAGGTGTATGGAAGAACTGAATAGGAAACGCCCCAATCCGAAAAACCATGTCCGGATGATTTACCAGCCATTCACTGCAGAACAAATTGCTGACCAGATTGCAGAGATGGTTACTCCGGCTGATTGTACAATCCCGGTGAAGATTATCTTTCAGAAAATCGAAGATTTGCATAATGCCTGTCCGTCACATCGGGGCGACTGGTATTTTACCGGGAATTATCCAACGGCCGGTGGTAACCGGGTGGCTTGCCGTGCTTTTGTTAATTTTATGCATGGGATTAATGAGCGTGCTTATTAAGCCCTGCTTTTGATGACCAAGAAATGAAAACGTATCCATCTTCTTTTTCAGGTACAGAACTGAAAAAGGCCTTAACAGGAATTTTAAATGAAAATCCGCATCGTTCGCTGAATCATAAGCAACTCAATAAACTGTTGCATGTTTCTGCAAATCGTGAAGCCCAGCGGTTTGCTACCAGTGAAATTGATAAAAATGCAAAACGTGATTTGTTGTTATCACTCCTTAATGATATGGTAAAATCAGGTGATGCCATTGAAAAGGATTCAGGCCGGTACATGGCGGTACCTGAGATTGCCTATGTTGAAGGAATCATTGATATGTCAGGATCTGGGGCTGCTTACTTAGTCAGTGATTCCTGTGACGAAGATATTTACATTGCTGCTGCCAATCTGAAAAATGCACTGGATGGTGACCGGGTAAGAGTGTTTTTATATGCCCGCAAACGCGGCCAGCGCTTTACCGGTGAAGTGGTTGAAATCCTTCAACGGTCGAGAACCGAATTTGCAGGACTGGTTCAACAATCGCAGAAATTTGCATTTCTGATTCCCGACAGCAATAAAATGCATACCGATATTTTTATTCCGTTAAAGTTGCTGCACGGTGCGGTTGATGGCGATAAAGCGGTTGCCCGGATTACTGAATGGCCCACTGGCGAAAAGAATCCTGTTGGTGAAATCATCAAAGTATTAGGTAAGCCCGGAGAGAATGATGCAGAAATGGATTCTATCCTAGTTGAGTATGGGTTCCCGCTTGAATTTCCCGAGGAAGTTAAAAGAGAGGCAGAAGCATTGCCTGTTCGGATCTCTGCGGCAGAACTTAAAAAGCGAAAAGATTTCAGAAAAATAACAACCTTTACCATAGATCCCGAAGATGCCAAAGACTTTGATGATGCATTGTCATTCCGGATTCTGGGAAATGGATTAATAGAGATCGGAGTTCATATTGCAGATGTCACGCATTATATCCGGCAGGAATCAGCACTGGAACGGGAGGCCAGTGAGCGGGCAACCTCAGTTTACCTTGTTGACAGGGTCATCCCGATGTTACCCGAGAAACTATCTAATGAGGTTTGTTCTCTCAGGCCGGGTGAGGATAAACTTTGTTACTCGGCCGTGTTTGAAATGAATGAGAACGGGAAAGTTTTTAAAGAATGGTTTGGCCGAACAGTCATCCATTCCGACAGAAGATTTACTTATGAGGAAGCCCAACAGGTTATTGAAACCGGGAAAGGTGATTTTTCAAATGAAATTTCAGTAATGAACCACATTGCTCGGCAGCTTAGGAAAGAACGGTTTAGAAAAGGAGCCATTAGTTTTGATAAGGTTGAAATTAAATTCAAACTCGATGATAAAGGGAATCCGGTTGGAGTTTATCAGAAAGCATACCAGGACGCCAATAAGCTGATTGAAGAATTTATGCTGCTGGCAAACCGTTCGGTAGCATCATTTGCAGGTAAACAGAAACAGGGATCAGGAGCCCTGCACCATGCAGCACATCCGTTTGTGTTCAGGGTTCATGAAGCACCTCCGTCAGATAAAATAGAAGACTTTGCCGGCTTTGCAGCCCGTTTTGGATATAAAATCAGAACCGATTCGGAGAAAGAAATAGCCTTGTCAATCAACCAGCTTATGGAACAGGTTAAAGGTAAAGGAGAGCAGAATGTACTCGAACAACTGGCCGTGCGAGCGATGTCGAAAGCAAAATACACAACCGATAATATTGGTCATTACGGACTGGCATTTGACTACTACTCACATTTTACTTCTCCAATCAGGCGGTATCCGGATATGATGACTCACCGCTTACTCACGCTTTATCTTAACAAACAAAAATTTCCGGAGAAAACCAATCTTGAAAAACTTTGCCGTCACAGTACTGAAATGGAAATCAGAGCAGCCGAAGCAGAAAGAAGCAGTATTAAGTTTAAGCAGGTTCAATATCTAGCTGGCCGGAACGGTGAAGTTTTTGACGGAATTATTTCAGGAGTTACCGAATGGGGTGTATTTGTTGAACTGACAGAAAGTAAATGCGAAGGCCTGATCAGGCTGAGGGATATCAATAATGACTATTATGAGTTTGATGAAAAGAATTTCTGCATTCGCGGGATGCACTCCGGCCGGGAATTCAGACTCGGTAATCCGGTTAAGGTTATTCTTAAAAAGACGGACCTTGCGAAAAAGCAGATTGATTTTAAACTGGCAGACGATAAACTTTCTGTCCCCGGAAGAAATAAAATAAAATCACCATCAGGAAAAAAGAAGAAGAGCTGGTAAAGGAGTTTTATGTTTTGGGCTTAGCCCGAATCCGGAAATTGAATATCAAATAGTTACATTTGCCATAAAATTTAATATCATGTTTGACCATCTTAAAAAGAAAGAAACTGCCCGTACGTCTGAAAACGGGAATGGTTCTGTAAACATCATCAGTGCGGGAACAGTGATTGAAGGTGAAATCAGGTCGGCAGGTGATATCCGGATTGACGGATCCATTCATGGAGCAGTTGCTTCAAAAGCAAAAATTGTAATTGGCTCTACTGGTCGTATTGATGGTGATATTGAATGCCAGAATGCAGATATCTCCGGAACTTTAAACGGGAAAGCAGTAGTTGCTGAAATGTTGAATTTAAAATCTTCTGCTGTAGTTAACGGGGATATCCTAACCGGTAAACTGGTAGTTGAAGTCGGAGCAGCATTTACCGGCAACTGCAATATGGGGCCAATGGTAAAAGACATTAAACATGCCGACAAGCAACCGGCAGCAATCACCAAAGAAAAAACTGCTTGATCAGTATGCCCGGTTTTCAGCAATGGGCATGCAAATGGGTGCAGTGATTTTTGTATGTATTTACAGTGGAATGAAACTGGATGAATATCTTCACTGGGAATTCCCGGTTTTTACTCTGGCAGGTAGTTTTATCGGAGTTGCCGGAGCTATTTATTCTGTAATCCGCCAGCTGGGAAAGAATCAATAAGCCGAATGTCAAAATTTCTTCTTCCGTTTTTTGTCAAGCTTACTGTTTTGGCAGGAGTGCTTTATGTTTCTTTTTTAATTGGAGCCGATCACCTGCCGCCATTATTGTCATTTTCAGGAACCCCCTGGCTTATTTTGTTTTTTTACGTGGTTACAGCTGTTTTTCATGTACTGATTTACCGGTACTCTTTAAAAGGAAATAAAGTTTTTATCAGAAGCTATATGGCATCAACCACCTTCCGGTTGTTTCTTTACATTAGCATAATGTTTTTATATGCATTTCTCAACAGGCAACATTCCACCTCTTTTATACTGACATTCTTCCTCTTGTATTTTCTATTTACCGGGCTTGAGATTTATTCAATTTTGAAGAGTCCTGAATCCGGAGCCGGTAACGGAAAAGAATCAGGCTGATACAGAAGAACGGAATCCGTTGCGGAGCAAGGAACCGGAAGCCAATCAGTCAGAAAGTAAAAAGAGTCCTGACTTCAGCACACCTGAAATTAATAACGGTAATAATCGGGTTTGTACGGGCCTTCCTTTTTAACTCCGATATACGTTGCCTGTTTATTATTCAGGGTATCAATTTCAACCCCGATTTTCTTCAGGTGGAGTCGTGCAACTTTTTCATCCAGATGTTTTGGAAGGGTGTACACTTTGTTTTCGTATTGATTTCTATTGGTCCAGAGTTCAATCTGGGCAAGGGTCTGGTTAGTAAACGAATTACTCATTACAAAGGAAGGGTGCCCCATTGCGCAGCCCAGGTTAACCAGTCTGCCTTCGGCCAGAACAATAATATCTTTTCCGTCAATAGTATATTTATCAACCTGAGGCTTGATAACTTCTTTGGTCTTGCCATAATGATCATTTAGCCAGGCCATATCAATTTCATTGTCGAAGTGCCCAATGTTACACACCACAGCATTGTGTTTCATTGATTTAAAATGGCGATCAGTAATGATGTCACAGTTGCCAGTTGCCGTTACAATGATATCCGCTTCTTTCACGGCATCATCAATCTTCTTAACCTCATAACCTTCCATAGCAGCCTGCAGTGCACAGATCGGGTCAATCTCAGTAACAATCACTCTGACTTTAGCTTCTTTCAGCGATTCGGCAGAACCTTTTCCCACATCTCCAAATCCGGCTACAACAGCAACCTTACCCGCAAGCATCAGGTCGGTTGCTCTGCGAATAGCATCAACCAGCGATTCGCGGCATCCATATTTGTTGTCAAACTTTGATTTGGTAACTGAATCATTTACATTGATAGAAGGAAGGGGTAGTGTTCCGTTTTTCATTCGTTCATAAAGGCGATGAACTCCGGTAGTAGTTTCTTCGCTTAATCCTTTGATTCCTTTAACCAGCTCAGGATACTTGTCAAGAACCATGTTTGTAAGGTCACCGCCATCATCCAGAATCATGTTTAAGGGCTTACGGTCTTCACCGAAAAAGAGGGTTTGTTCAATGCACCAGTCAAATTCTTCATTCGTCATTCCTTTCCAGGCAAAAACTGAGATTCCGGAAGCAGCAATTGCAGCTGCAGCATGATCCTGAGTTGAAAAAATATTGCAGGATGACCAAGTCACCTCAGCTCCGAGTTCAATCAGGGTTTCTATTAAAACGGCAGTCTGAATGGTCATGTGAAGGCACCCTGCAATGCGTGCTCCTTTTAAGGGCTTGGTTCTTCCAAATTCTTCACGCAATGCCATCAATCCGGGCATTTCCTGCTCAGCCAGCTTGATTTCCTTACGACCCCATTCAGCCAATGAAATGTCTTTTACTTTATATTTCATGTATTTATCTATGGTTGTACTCATGAGTTTTTTATTATTTGGCTGCGAAGATAAGTTATCAGAGGATAAGAGTCAATGAAAGGGGAGCATAAAACAAAAGGCCAGAGAAACACTCCGGCCTTGAAAATGCTGTACCAAACACGGCAGTAGATTACTGCATCTTTTTTACATTGACTGCATTCGGACCCTTTTTGCCTTCAGTAACTTCAAAAGTTACTATGTCATCCTGGTTGATTCGGTCGGTTAAACCAGTCTGATGAACAAAAACTTCCTGTTTGGTTTCATCATCAACAATAAAACCATAGCCTTTTGAGGCATTGTAAAACTTAACTTTACCTGTTTTCATTTAAAATGGAATTAATTAAATATACTGCAAAAGTATGATTTACTTTGTCCGGTTCAACATTATATCGAAAAATTATTTATCTGATGGACTATAAAAAAGGCCTAATTACCGATGTGGTCAACAGAAGAATTTACAAAGGAATGGTCCTGTTTGAGAATGGTAAGATTACTGAACTCAGAGAACAAGACCATGATGAAAATCAGTTTATTCTGCCCGGTTTCATAGATGCTCATATTCATATTGAAAGCTCGATGCTAGTTCCTTATGAGTTCGCCAGGATAGCCCTTATTCATGGAACCGTAGGCACGGTTAGCGATCCGCATGAAATTGCCAATGTATGTGGAACCGATGGAGTTAATTACATGATTGAGAATGCCCGGGATGCAAAGCTGAAATTTCACTTCGGAGCCCCTTCCTGTGTTCCGGCAACTTCATTTGAAACGGCAGGCGCCACCCTGGATTCCCGTGCCGTGGAGTTGCTTCTGCAACGCAGCGAGATTCACTACCTGTCGGAAATGATGAACTATCCGGGAGTATTGAACAGGGATCAGGAGGTTATGCAGAAGATTCAATCTGCCATAAAACTTGGCAAACCAGTGGATGGTCATGCACCTGGACTAATGGGCGAAGCTGCCAGGAAATACATTCAATCCGGTATTTCAACTGATCATGAATGTTTTACACTTGAAGAAGCTCTCGACAAACTGAAGTATGGGATGAACATCATTATTCGTGAAGGGTCGGCAGCAAAGAATTTTGAAGCACTGCATGAGTTAATTACCGGATTTACAGATAAAATTATGTTTTGCAGTGATGATAAGCACCCGGATGATCTGTTAAAAGGGCATATCAATAAAATGGCAGCCAGAGCAGTTGCAAAAGGACATGATGTAATGAAAGTATTACAATGTGCCTGTGTAAATCCGGTAAAGCATTATAAAATGAAGGTTGGCTTGCTTCAACCGGGTGATGATGCTGATTTTGTTGTAGTAAATAACCTGGAGTTATTGGATGTGATGGAAACCTTTTTAAATGGTGAGCAGGTGGCAACTGCCGGCAGATCAGTTTTGAAAAGTAAATCACATCCGGTTATCAATAATTTTTCTTGTTCGTTAAAATCAGAAGAAGAGTTCAGAAAAAAGGTTACAGGCAGCCTCATTCATGTGATTGAAGCCCTGGATGAGCAACTTATAACCAATGACCAGGTGTGTTCAATAAACTCTGAAAATGGATATGCTGTAGCTGATCCTGAAAAGGACATCCTGAAAATTGCTGTTGTTAACCGGTATACCGATTCAAAACCAGCTATTGGATTTATTAAAAATGTTGGCCTGAAATCAGGAGCCATTGCCTCTACTGTAGCTCATGATTCTCATAATATTATTTCAGTTGGGGTTTCTGATGCAGCTATTTGTAAAGCAGTGAATCTGTTAATCGGTGAAAAGGGAGGACTGTCTTTTGTGAATGATGAGGATGAATTCATATTATCATTGCCGGTTGCAGGACTCATGAGTGACCGAAACGGAGAAGCAGTCGGATTACAGTATGAGGAGATTGACAGAAGGGTTAAACAGGCAGGCTGTAACCTGCGTTCACCTTTTATGACCCTTTCTTTTATGGCATTGCTGGTTATTCCGGATCTTAAGCTATCAGATAAAGGATTGTTTAGCGGTAGAAAATTCAGCTTTATTGATCTGGAGGAGGGCTGATGCATCTCTTTTTTGAAATAATTAATTGCTGAAACCTTTTAGGAAGTAGGCTCGTTAAATACCTCAAAAATCAAAAATGAAAACTATTTACGCTCTAACAATTTCGTTCTTTTTAATTGTAAATCTGATTCCGGGAAAGTCTTTCAGTCAGGCCCAGCCGGATTCGATTCAGTATTCAATCTGGGATGTGGATTCGTTACAATGGATACAGTCAAGCCGGGTTATAAACAGTTATAACTCCGGATGCCAAAGACAAAATTCTCTTGTTCAGACCTGGGATGCTGTTCAGCTGAACTGGAAGAATCTCAATAAAACATCCTTTACTTATAATTCATCGGGTAAGATTACGCAACAGGTTAACCAGTCATGGAATGGTACTGCTTATGTAAACTCAAGTCGGTTAAACACAACCTATAATTCAAACGGTCTTGCCGACTATTCGATAACCAAGAACTGGATTGATTCAATATCGTCCTGGGTTAATAGCATAAAAACGAGTATGAGCTATGATGGAAATAATTTTTTGACTGAGTCAATGACGGAAAAGTGGAATGCAACTGCTTCCGAATGGAGAAATTTGTCACGCAGAACCTATACGAATAATGCATCTGGTATTCCTGATCAGATTCTGCATCAGTCCTGGAATGCAGGTTCATCTGTTTGGGTTAACACTGCACTTATAACCAATTCATATAATGTACAGGGTTTATTAACCGAAACCGTTTCAAAATCTTGGGATAACAATAACCAGATTTGGATTAATTCATTAAAAGAAGAATTAACATATGACGGAGCGGGAAGGCTTATTCTATCTCTCATTAAAATCTGGGATTCTCATACATCTTCCTGGAAGAACAATGTGCTTAACGATTTCGTCTTAAACCAGGATGGCAGTATTTCAGAGAGCATTTCAAAAATCTGGGATAATAATTTACAGGTTTGGGAGAATAATTCATCATCGGATTATCATTACGCCTGCTCATTACCCTTGGCAGTCACAGAAATCAAAGGATCGGATCAGAGTATGAATCTGTATCCGGTACCTGCTGATAATCTGCTTACCGTAGAATTCAGCCATAGCATGATGGTTCAGAAGATAACCATAACGGATGTGTCGGGACGGATGATTCTGGAACAACAACTCGAGGCTGCCGGGAAAGCCTTACTTGACATATCAGCTTTACAGTCGGGAATCTATTTTCTTCAGATCAGCGATGATCAACACCGGGTTTCACAGCAGCGCTTCATTAAGAAGTAAGACCTGTCATTTAGCAGTTTGAGGCAGGTTGCTTAATGGTTCAGAACATCTTTCAAATGCAGTTCTCTGAGTTTGGGGGCAAATTTTGAAGTTGCCATCACAACCAGAACGGTCATTACTCCGCCAAAAATAACGGAAGGGATGAGTTTCATCAGCCGGGCTGCCAGCCCCGATTCAAATGCTCCGATTTCATTTGAGGCACCTACAAAAATGGAGTTGACTGAAGACACTCTGCCCCGCATTTCATTCGGAGTAAAGGATTGAATGATGGTTAATCGGATTACTACACTCACATTATCAAACATCCCGCTTAGCAATAAGAGGGAAAATGATAACCAAAAGTTAGTTGAAACGGCAAACAGGATCATGCTTACTCCGAAAAGGCCAACATTGATAAGCATTAGCTTTCCGGAGTTTTTTACAGGTGGATAATAAGCCTGTATAATGGCCATGATTACTGCACCTAGGGCAGGCGCAGTTCGCAAGTAACCTAATCCTTCAGGTCCGACATGAAGGATCTCCTCAGCAAATACAGGGAGCATGGCTACTGCTCCTCCAAAAAAGACGGCAAACATATCAAGTGTTATGGCTGAGAGAATCACCTGCTTTCTGGCTACAAATCGGATTCCTTCTCGCAGGCTTTGCCATATTGATTCATGTGAATTGGTGGGTTTAAATGGTTTGGACCTGATGAAAAAATAAAACAATGCAGCGGAGAACATCATTAGAAATGAGAACAAAGCCGCATCAGACGGGCCGATCCAGGCATAGAGCAAACCTCCGGCTGCAGGACCAATAACAGCTCCTAATTGCCAAACACTACTACTCCAGGTTGCTGCATTTGCATAGAGCGAGAAAGGAATCAGTTGGGTAGCAAATGCATTTACCGCAGGTTCAAGGAAGCCTCTGGCGGCTCCAACCAGAAAAATAAGCGCATATAACGGGTTTACTCCATAGTTCTGTAAGTGAATTAAATGGTCAGAGGTATACCAGGTCAGAAAAAGAGAACCGGCCATCAATAATCCGATACAGCAAAGAATGATCGTTCGCCTGTTATTCTTGTCTGCAAAGTGGCCCCCAAAAAGAGACACCACAACAATCGGAATCGCTTCCATTAGTCCCATTAATCCCAGTGTCCATGGGTCTTTGGTTTGTTCATAAGCAATCCAGCTGATAATAATTGCCTGGATCTGAAACCCGATTGTAAGAGTCAGCCGGGCACCAATACAAAGGCGGTACTCTTTAAAACGCAGGGAGGAAAAGGGATCAGTACTCAAGATGAAAAAAACCGGATGCCAGGCGAAGAAACAAAAAAGGCCTGCTTCAATCAGTCAGGCCTTTTATGTTTTTAAAAAATGTTTTCATCAGTATTCATCTTCATTAAAGAAAAAATCATCTTTCGTTGGATAATCCGGCCAGATGTCTTCAATGCTGTCATACGCTTCACCTTCATCTTCCAGTTCCTGAAGGTTTTCGATCACTTCCATAGGAGCACCGGAACGCATAGCGAAATCTATGAGTTCATCTTTGGTTGCAGGCCAGGGAGCATCTTCGAGATACTGTGCTAATTCTAATGTCCAGTACATATTCTATGATGTTTAATAGTAGTTTACAGATTACAATTCCTTTTTAAAAAGGTTTCATTAAAAGAAAATTTTTAATGCCTTTTTAAAAAGGGGAGCAAATGTAAGTAAATACTAATTGAAAAAGCAAAGGAAGAGTTGTTGTCTGAGTTGATGGAGCAAACAGGTTAAAACGAATAGATTCTATGATTAAAGGATCTGATTCCAGCAGTTGTCTGCAAGCCAGAAAAAGTACATTTTAAAAATCAAGCAGCCTGGAAATTTATCGGATAGAAATGTTAGAAGTTGATAATTACAGATAAGCTGATGTACTGGCTAATTGCTTTAACAACGCCAAACAAATATTTAAATCGAGTGACAAGTTAAATAAGATATTAGAATGAAAGAAGATTAGGAAGCTTCTGATACAAGAAAAATTAATCTTGAAATTTGTATAGAGATTTTGTAACTTTACCATCCTTTTTGACCGCTCTGCAACTTTTATAGTAAAAGTTTGCCTTTCTGGTATACAGATACCGGGTAACACGGTTTAAACCTACATACTAAACCTATTGAAATTAGAGAACAATTATGGATAAAACCAAGCTTAAATCATTCAGCCTAAGTAACTATTTAAAAATACCTCAGGTACAGGACTATTTAACAAAAGAGCAAAAATGGAATATCCGGGTTGTAGGTTCTGTATTACCATTTAAAGTAAACGAATATGTTGTAAATGAGCTAATTAATTGGGAGCAAGTACCTGATGATCCGATTTTCACTTTAACCTTTCCTCAGAAGGGAATGCTCAAGCCGGATGATTTTAAAAGGATCAGTAATGCTCTTTATAAAGGAATTCAAAAGGAGGAACTAAACCTGTTAGTACATAATATCCGAATGGAACTGAATCCACATCCTGCAGGCCAGGTAGCACATAATGTGCCTGAGATTGATGGTTTGGCTGTGTCAGGTCTGCAGCATAAATATCGTGAAACACTTTTATTTTTCCCATCTCATGGACAGACCTGTCATGCGTATTGCACCTTTTGTTTTAGATGGCCTCAGTTTGTAGGTGATCACAATCTGAAATTTGCTTTATCAGAAACCAATACACTGCATAGATACATTCGTCACCACAAGGAAATAACAGATATACTGATTACCGGAGGTGATCCGATGATTATGGCAACCCAAAGACTTAAGTCATATATTGAACCCTTACTAAGTGTACAGTTTTCACATTTGCAGACCATTCGAATAGGTACTAAAGCGCTTGGTTACTGGCCTTATCGCTTTACTACCGATCCAGATGCTAATGAACTTCTTAAATTATTTGACAAAGTAGTTGCTGCAGGGAAACATTTATCAATCATGGCTCACTTCAGTCATTATAGAGAATTGCAAACTCCAGCAGTGAAAGAAGCCATTCAACGGATCAGAAACACAGGAGCAGAAATTAGAACTCAATCACCGGTAATGCGGCATATAAATGATGATGCAAAAATTTGGTTAAAAATGTGGAAAACACAAGTAAAACTGGGATGTATTCCTTACTACATGTTTATTGCCAGAGATACTGGCGCACAACACTTCTTCTCTATCCCATTAGTTCAGGCACAGGAAATCTTTAAGAAAGCCTATCAGTCAGTCAGTGGTATTGCCCGGACAGTCCGCGGGCCAAGTATGTCAACGGATCCAGGTAAAATACAAATTCTTGGAACAACTAAAATAAGAGATGACAAAGTTTTTGTTCTCCGGTTTTTACAAGGTAGAAATCCGGAGTGGGTTCAGCAACCTTTTTTTGCAAGGTTTGATCCGGCTGCAATTTGGTTTGATGATTTAAAGCCGGCTTTTGGGAAATCTAAATTCTTTTTTGAAGAAGATGAAACAGATTTACTAAGTAATTTTATGGCCAGTTAATCTGAAATTGTTTTCTCCAGCAATATCCCGTAAAGGTAATAAACTCCTGTTGAATTTAAATTAAATCTGTCAGTTAAATCTGTATCGCTTTATTAGGACGATCCAGGTTAAATAAGATTACTGTGCAGACTGATCAGCGGATAATCAATTTCTCGGTCTGCAGAGTCCCGTTCTCGCTTGATAATTGAATAAAATAAACACCTTTGCTGTAAGCAGAAGTATTCAGTTCAAACGAATCTGAACCGTTTAATGCAAAGGAGGTGATAAGCCTGTTGTTAACATCCAGTACATTCACGGTCAGTAATGAATTGGACAGGTTTGATTCAACTGAAATTCTGACGCTTGAAGAAGCCGGATTCGGAGCTACATTCAGCCGGATGGAGTTATACGATTCAGAAGCCCGTCCGCTGGTTCCCATTAATGCATAAACTTGTTTTTGAAGCTGGTTAAGTGCCTCTTTCAGCTGATCATTTTCTTTCTTGAGTTCCTGGACGGCACTGATTAACGGAACGGTTAAATCACCATAACGGATGCCCCAATAGTCAGCATTTTTGTCTACTCCGCTGAATTCTACTCCTAGTTTCCTGGCAGCCTGATCTACTTCCTGGGCAATCAGCCCGGTGTAAAGAATACCGTCCTGACCTTCTTTATAATTATAGGTAACAGGTCTGAGTTGAAGAATAAAATCAAGACCTAGTTTACTTGCTCGAATATTTTCCTTTAGTCTGAAATCAGAAGCTGTAGTCCAGCTAACCTGACCGCCAATTGAGGTTACATTGATGTTTCCTACCTGGACTTTGTTATGAGCATTGACCTTTGCGTTATTCCCAATAGCGGTTGCATTTATCAGATTGGATCGAGTACCATCACTGCCGTTACCTATAAAAGTACAACGGGAATATTTATTTCTTAGCGAACCTGCATTTGTTCCTACGGCAGTGTTACCTTCTCCAATTTGATTGGATACTAAGGTTCTTTTTCCAACAGCAACATTGTCTGCTCCGGAAGAGTTGGATCGCATTGAAGAATCGCCCACTGCAGTATTGTTTTTGCCGGTACTGTTAAACTCCATTGAAGAGTTGCCTAAAGCCGTATTAGAACTTCCGGTAGAATTTGACAAGAGGCTGGATGAACCAACAGAGGTATTGGCTTTACCGGATGTATTGGAATTTTGTGAAGAAAAACCGATAGCTGTGTTTAAGCTGCCGGATGAGTTCAAATAAAGTGAATAGGATCCTAAAGCGGTATTGGAGAAGCCGGCACCATTGTATCTGAGGGAATTACTGCCAATAGCCGTATTGTCAGCTCCGGATGAATTTGAAAAAAGGGATTGAAAACCGACAGCTGTATTAAAACTTCCACTATTACCACTGTAAATACTTTGAAATCCAACACCGGTACAACCAGAGCCGGTATTTGCTGTTCCAGAGCCGGTACCGGCAAAATAATTTTGAGCTGTTGCCATGGCAGCTGATAACAGAATTATACAGCCAGAAAGAAGAATGGATTTTTTCATTTTTAAATGTTTTAACTGGTTTACCTGTTCAAATATAAAAAAATCTAACTGGCAGGTTGATTATTTTGGTCAGTAACGGTAATTGATGGGTAATTTCCGGATTCAGATGATACATGTACCGGCAGGAATCCGGGGAAGTGACAAAAAGGATACTTTCCCAATGCAACTGGTCTTAGTTGTACGACTGGAAGAGTGATTGTTGGAAGTCTCTGGTCTTTCCGATTGATCAGATTAACAGTTAACCGTTCACTTCATACGACAAGATGTACCCGGATCATTAACCCCTCAAACAACATTAACTGGAATTTCAGAAGATATCAGTTATTTGCTTTAATGCACATTAAGTTGTGAATGGGTCAGCTGGATTATTTATTCTGTTAGGATCGGGCAATCCATTTTCTCTCTGCAACATTACTTGTGAATGCAGCATAACGGGCCAGGGTAAACAAGTAGTCGGATAACCTGTTGAGGTAACGGAGAATTTCCGGTGGCACTTCACTTTGTGAAGCCAGTGCAGTAGTTCTTCTTTCAGCTCTTCGGCAAACACAACGGGCAAGATGGCAGTACGAAACCAGATTGCTTCCGCCAGGCAGTATGAATGAATGAAGCTCAGGTAATTGATCAGTCATACGGTCAATTTCATTTTCAAGTAACCCGATATCACTGTCAATAATATGTGGAAGTTTCATCTTGTTTTTCAGCGGATCGGATGCGAGTGTGCTGCAAATGGTAAAGAGCCTGTCCTGGATTTCGGGCAGGGTTGTTTTTTCTTCTTTGGTTTCAATATTGTCAAGAATCAGTCCGACCCATGCATTAAGTTCGTCAACAGTTCCGTAGGCTTCTGTAAAGAGGCTGTCTTTAGGTACTTTGGTTCCGCCAATTAAAGAAGTTGTACCTGCATCTCCTTTACGGGTGTAAATTTTCATTGTGTAAAATTACATAACCTTTTAGCTAACCGTTGTTGGCTGGGCATTCACTTCATCAGCCTCAATTAGCCCGTCACGAAGCCTGATAATGCGGTGGGCATAACGGGCAATGTCTTCTTCATGGGTTACCAGGATCAGGGTGTTTCCCATCTTGTGAATGTCTGCAAAAAGCTGCATAATTTCAATTGACGTCCGGGAATCAAGATTTCCGGTGGGTTCATCCGCCAGGATAATTGAAGGTTTGTTAACTAACGCCCGGGCAATAGCAACCCGCTGTCGTTGTCCCCCAGACAATTCGTTTGGTCTGTGATTTACGCGATTAGCAAGTCCGACTTCGGTTAATACCTGATGTGCCAGCTGATCACGCAACTCTTTTTTCATTCCCGTATAAATAAGTGGCAAGGCAACATTTTCCAGCGCAGTGCTTCTGGGGAGCAGGTTAAAGGTTTGAAAGATAAATCCGATTTGTTTATTGCGGATTTCAGCGAGTTGGTTGTCGTCAAGGTGGAAAACGGCTTCACCATTAAGGTAGTATTCTCCGCTTGAGGGGGTATCCAGGCATCCGATAATATTCATCAAAGTGGATTTACCAGAACCGGAAGCTCCCATCATGGCAACATATTCATTCTTGTGAATTTCAGTAGTAATGTTTCGCAGGGCATGAATTATTTCGCTGCCCATCCGGTAATTACGGGAGATGTCTTGAAGTCGGATAACGGGATTGCTCATTGGAAGCTTCAAAGAAACGGAAGCGGATTAAGAATAACTGAAATGCTCATTCGCCATTGTGCGGATCGCACTTCCGATAGCCAGGCAGGCTGTTGCAGCCGGAGAGGGTGCATTCAGCACATGAAGCGCATGGTCGTGATAACTGATTTTGAAATCATCAATCATATTTCCATCCGGAGCCAATGCCATCGCACGAACACCTGAGCGGCCGGGAATAATGTCTTCCATAGTGAGCGAAGGTATAAGTTTTTGCAGCCTTTCCAGAAATAATTTTTTTGAAAAGGCTCTCCGGTACTCATCCAGACCGAAGCGCCAGTGGTTGAAAAACAATTTCCAGGTTCCTTTGAAAGACAAGGCCTGGATTGTAT
Source organism: Bacteroidia bacterium (assembly GCA_020847635.1). Lineage (GTDB taxonomy): Bacteria > Bacteroidota > Bacteroidia > AKYH767-A > OLB10 > CAADHD01. The sequence goes on along the minus strand of JADLBQ010000001.1, from coordinate 13,962 downwards.
CCTTAAGGTTGAAATCAGATTTGCTATAACCTTCACGCTTAAAGGTGAAAACAGCATTGGGACCGCATTCCACTCCACCCTGGATCAATCGTGTAAAATGAACGCCTAAAAAAGGGAATTCCGGATTGGGAACCGGGTAAATTAGGTTGCGGACTTTTTTCATTCCCTTTTCGCTTAGTTCATAATAATCACCCCGGAAACCTACAATCTGCATATCTGGTTTTACTCCCTGCAAAGCAGCAATCCTGTCGGCAAATAATCCGCTACAGTTAATTATATACCGTGACTTGAATTTTCTTTCTGATGCAATTACAATTGTTTCGGTGCCTTGTCTTATAAAATGTCTGACAGTCATTCCGGTCATAATCTTTCCTCCGCCAGCACAAATCAGTTCTGCCAGTTTATTGCATAATGCAACATAATCAATGATGCCGGTGCAGGGTACCCAGATTCCTTCGATACCGGTACAAAAGGGTTCTCTTTCACGGATCTGGTCAGCATTTATTTTCTCTATTCCTTCTACCTCATTTTTAATTCCGTTTTCAAAAACACTATTCATATGATCCAACTCTGACATGTGCGTTGCAACAATTATTTTTCCACAGATGTCATGCGGGATTTGATAATGTTTTGAAAAGGCAACCAGTTCGCGCCTTCCCTCCACGCAGTTTTTTGCTTTGTAAGAACCCGGTTTGTAATAAATTCCGGAATGAATAACTCCGCTGTTCCGGCCTGTCTGGTGAGTTGCCAGTTTACTTTCCTTTTCCAGAACCGCTATCTTTAAATGTGGTTTTTCAAGTATGATTTTATAGGCGGCCGCCAGGCCAACACAACCACCTCCGATAATCAGAACATCATAAACGGTCTCATCCATAAGGCGATGCAAAGATAGCAGGCCTGAAGTTGCTTCTGATTTTTGTTTTATATTGCACGCAAATTCAACCCTGTCTTTCGATTTCGATTCTATTTAAATGACTGAACTGGTTGACATAAAGGTGTTGAAAACAAGGGTGCACGATAGTCAGATGGGCATGAAATGATTCAGAATGAAAATAACTTTGCACTGTGAAAAAAATCATAACCGCTACAATTCTGCTGATTGGTTCATATCATTTTTTAGTTGCAGGAGGGTTTGAACTCCGGAAACGGAATGTTACAGGATTTGCCTTGTCAGGCTCGCTGACAACCTATACTCAGAATGCATCTGCATCAGCTTATAATCCTGCCGTTACCGGGTTCCTGCCTGAGAAAGCGATGATAAGTTTTGGTGGAACCGGAATATTTTCGAAAACATCCTATTTTGAAACTGGTGAAGAAAACAGCCAATCTAATCATCCAATGATGTTTTTCCCTTCTTTGAGTGTAACTTATCAGTTTAGTGACATGATCAGTGCCGGATTATCCTATTTTTCGGCATATGGATATCAAACCAGGTGGGAAGATACCTGGCCGGGCAGATTTGTTTCGGTCGAATCGTCTCTGCGTAGTCAAACACTACAGCCATCCGTTGGAATCTCCTTTGCTGAATCATTCGCACTAGGTGCTGCTGTCATGATTCAGAACGGGAAGATAAAGAACAGAAAAGCGCTGCCTACCGGTACCAATGAAGCTGAAGCATTAAGTGAAGGAAAAGGATCAGGTATTGGATTTCTGCTGGGCTCCTATTTTGAATACGAAAACTCTTTTGCAGCTGCTTTAACCATTCAATGGAGCGGCAATATGAAATTTGGCGGAACTTCATTGACCTATATCAATATCCCGGTTTCATTAGAAGAGCTCTACCCGCTTCCTGGTAATTTTGATGTCACTTATAAACTGCCGTATATTCTTACTGCAGGCGGGAAAATTAATTTTACTGAAGAGCTTATGGTTAATGCCGAAGTAAGCTATTCGGGCTGGAAACGGATGGATTCCATTTATTATTCAACAGAGGTTACGAATGCCGGTCCGGAATATCTTCACCTGAATAATTCATTGTCAGCAAGGCTGGGAGTGCAGTTTGCGTTTTCCGAAGAATTGAAGGTTAAAGGAGGTGTTGCTTATGATATCTCTCCTTATGGTGCGGATTTTCTCATTCCTTCCAATCCGGATGCTAATAACGTTGGCTTATCTCTGGGAGCCGAATTTAAACCGGGGGCCCGTCTTTCAATCGAAGTAGCAACAGGTCTTGAAAATTATTTTGAAAGAAAGGGAATGGATGCGACAAATTATCTTTATGGAAATTACAATACGACCAGGTATTTTTTAGCTGCTGGAATCAATTATCATTTTTAAACTATGAATAAGTTATTATTGTTGGGTATCTTGATAATCTGGCTCTATGGTTGTTCTACTGCAATCGAAATGCCTGCACCATCAGCTGGGAATGCAGATTTTTCACGGTATGTTGCCCTCGGAACTTCATTTACAGCCGGAGTAACGGACGGAGCATTATTCACTGCCGGTCAGGCAAATTCATTACCTGCTATATTGGCAACTGCATTTGCAGAAGCCGGAGGAGGAAACTTTAAGCAGCCTGTTGTAAACTCAACTATCGGGATAAATCTCGAAGGTAAGTCAAAACTGAAATTAATTTATAAAGATATTTGTAGTCAGGGTAAAGGGTATATAACCCAATATGAAACTCCGGAAGGTGATCTTTCAATATTTTCTGATAATGTTTCTTCTCAGGGGCCTTTTAATAACCTGGGAGTTCCCGGTACCAAATCCTTCAATTTTAATGATCAGTTTTTCGGAAACCCTACTCTGGGGAATCCTTTTTATGCACGGTTTGCCAAAATTCCCGGTACTTCAACCTTACTGAGCGAGGCTGTGAGTTTGAATCCGACTTTTTTTACCCTGCTGATTGGCCAGGAAGATATTTATGATTATGCTTTGGGTGGCGGAAGTGAAAGCAACTTTGATTCAATTACTTCAATTGCCTATTTCAGCCAAAATGTTGATATGATTGCCAATACGCTGGTAAATACCGGAGCCAAAGGAGCAGTGGCTAATATTCCGGATCCGGCCGATATTCCGTTTTTTACAACGATTCCTTTTAACGGATTGGTTCTTACTCAGCAGCAGGCTAATACACTAAATAATTTTTTTGTTAATGACACGAGTATCCATTTTAGTGCTGGTAACAATCCATTTCTGCTCCGGGATACCACGGCACTGTCTGGCGTTCGGATGTTAAAGGAAGGTGAATGTGTATTGCTCTCAGCTGATTATGATTCGATTTGTGCCGGGTATGGATCGTTTAATTTTAGTACCAATACCGCTTGGGGTTTTCGAGACAGGCATGTACTTGATGAGAATGAACTTAATTTTATCAGAGGAAGAGTGACAGTGTTTAATACAAAACTGAAAACGGTGTGTGATATTAATGATTTGGCTTATGTCGATTTATACGGGTTATTCAGGCAATTAAATTCAGGAATTACTTATTCAGGAGTAAGGTTCTCGAATAAATATGTTACCGGAAAAACCTATTCCAATGATGGTTTTACACTTACAGCTCAGGGCTATGCTATTGTAGCCAATTACTTTATAAGTTCTATTAATGGCCATTATTCAAGTACTTTGCGAAAAGTGGATGTGCTTGCTTACCCGTCTATCATTATTCCGTGAAACCAGTAATACTTTCAAGACAAACTTATAGACTTTGAATCTTGTTATTACTTAATAATATAAACATATGTCAATTGAATACCTGATCATTTTGGCAGCAGTAGCGGTATCAGCCTATTACATCATTCGGAAAATGAAGAAAAAAGAAGGTTGTGATAAATGTGCTAAACGGTAATAACGGATCAAATCCCGATGGCGTCAAAATCTAAACAGTTCAGCGTTTTTCGTTGTTACTACTGAGGGGGAACAATTCCGGCACTGTCCTGCTTTTCAGTTCCCGATTCATTTTCGGATTCAACAGCACTTTCAGCTTCAGCTTTTCGCAGAGCTTCTTCTTCAGCAGCCCGCATTGCTGCCTGGGCTTTGGCAATGGAATCCTGAGCAGCCTGTTCCCGGGCAGCCTGTTCATCAGCACTAGGTCCACAGGAAGCAAAAAAGGCTAACAGTAAGGCAGGTAGAATGATTTTTTTCATGATTTGATGAATGATTATATCAGGCAAACCTAATAATTTTCTTCATTTGCATGTTTGTTCAGGATTCAACTATATTCGCAGCCATAAACTTAAATATTATATAAGACATGAAAAAAATTGCTTACTTGTTTGTAGGTCTAATGACTATCGGGTCGCTGACCCTTTTGCCTTCTTGTAAAAAGGATAAATGTAAAGATGTGGTTTGTCAGAATGGTGGTACTTGTGATGATGAAGATGGTTCCTGTATCTGTGCAACAGGTTATGAGGGAGCTAATTGTGAAACAGCTATGGCTGATAAGTTTGCAGGTAACTGGAAGTACAACGAAACCTGCGGTGGGAATACAGTAACGGATTTCACAACTACTTTCACAAAAACCGGCCCAAATAAAATCCAGATTACCGGGTTTGCCGGATTTGCCTGTGGGGGTTCTAATATCTTAGTTAACTGCACTGTTAATGGACGTGATATTACAGTTGATTCAGGCCAATCGTTTTGTGCAGCTCAGATTCAGATTTCTTCCGGTTCTGGTTCACTCAACGCAAGCGGTAACTCTATCAGTATGACTTACACGTACACCCTGGCTGGTTCTAGTTCACAAACCTGCACAGGAACGTATACAAAATAAGTTACACGATTCTTTTAGTCGTTAAAAGAAAAGACTACCAGCTATTGCGGGTAGTCTTTTCTTTTTAATATGGTACAAGATCCTGTTTAAAAAGGGGAAAAGTTCACTTCTTTGGGCAGAACTTTCTTTTTAAAGGCAATACAGTTATTCAGCTGGCATTTAAGCAGGTATATCAATAACCAGAAACAGGTCAATCATGAATGGTCGCTGGCAGGTTGTGAAAGATTGAGATTGCTCATTTATCCAAAGGGCTGAAGTCAACAAGGTTAACAGAAAGAAATAAAAAAAGCTACCGGTAAGGCAGCTTCTTAAGGTTTGAGTTTTCCGGATATTACTTACCGCCACCAACGGGTTGCCCGCCTTTAGTAACTTTAGGAAGTTCATTGCTGGCTGGTTTCCCATCAGTCTTAATTTCATTGCCACCTTTAGTAATTCCTGTTCCTTTTGGTTCTTCTTTCGGAGTAACCTTTGCTTTTGGTTTCACTGCACCTTTTTTAGCAGCAGCAAGTTCTTCAGCCATTTTGATAGAGTCCTGTCGCATTTGTTCAACAACGGCATTAATACTATCCTGAACACGTTGTTTTTCAGCTTGAAGGGCTTCTTCAGCTAATCGTTGAGCTTCAGCAATACTGTCCTGAATTCGTTTTTGTTCGGCTGCTTTTTCCTCGGCACTCGGGCCACAGGCACTAAGCAGCATCAGGCCTGATAAGGCAAACGGAAGAATGTACTTTTTCATGATTTTAATTTTGAGATGCAAGGTGCGAAGATAAATAATGTTCAGTCCCTTCAATGAAGATTTTAAGAAAACAAGCCATCTTTTCAACAGCTTGCATTTTTCTATCCGGCTGTTTTTCAAGACAGGATCAGGTCCGGTTCCGGTTAGTATGGCCTACTGAGTTTATTAAAAAATAAAGTCCGTTTATAAACAGGCCGGTTGAGTAATATTCATCAGGATATAATATTAATGCACTACAGAAAGCCTGGTGGCTTTAACAATTTTATCACCATTCATTAGCGAACAGAAATACAGCCCTTGTTTGAAGGAAGAGGTATTAAGAATAAAATTCTTGGATGATGAATTAAGAGTAATTTTCTGAATATTCTGTCCTAAAATATCACGTATTATCAGACTTATCTCACCTTTAGGGTTGATAATCCGGTAACTGAATGCAGCCATGGTATTTGCCGGATTAGGTGAAGGTTGAGATAAATAATCAACTCCGGCATTATAACTATTAATACCCAGGGTGATATCATAAAAAAATTCCAGGCAGATCGAGTCGGCTGTATTTGCCTCGTTATAGAAGCAGTAGGTCACACGGCTTAATCCCGATATTCCATTTGGATTTAACTGTCCTTTGAAAGTCTGATCTACTCCGTTAGGAGCAATTGGTTGAGGGGTTGGTGAAGTTGATATAAAAGGCGGATAGCAACTGACACCCCAGCAAAAGTTACTCTCATGGCCGGCTACAAGTATTTCTGACTTTCGTACTACCGATACATCAATTGTGTTATTACTGGTGTTGATAATGTCAACATAGGCATCCACAAATGAGCTTCCGTCACCGCCATTCCACAGAGTGGCATTTGCACTGGTAATACTTTGTGATGAAACAAAACTGGTTGATGCTAGCAGAAGAATTAATGTGTAAAGTTTTCTCATTTTGATCAATTAGTTTTAATAAGCAAATATACATTTTTATTCATTAAAACAATTATTTATTTGATGATTCTGACTACATAGCCGGGTCAAACCTGTTAGTTTTGGCACATGCAAAAAATAAGATTTTACTGCCTGGTAACAGCTATCTTGCTTGCCGGATGTTCAAGTGCTCAGAAAAGACAATATAAAATTGCTTCTATTGGCTTCTATAATCTTGAAAATTTGTTTGATACGATTGATGGAGCAAATAATGATAGTGAGTTTTTGCCATCAGGTGAAAAGAATTATACAGGAACCGTTTATTTAGATAAGCTCAGCAAACTGTCAGATGTTTTGTCACAGGTAGCATCTGATAAAACTCCGGACGGCCTCGCTGTTGTTGGAGTGGCTGAGGTTGAAAACCGTTCGGTTCTTGAAGACTTGGTAAGGCAGCCTAAATTGACCGCAAGAAATTATGAGATAGTTCATTATGATTCGCCTGATCTTCGTGGAATTGATGTGGGACTTTTGTACAATCCAAAATACTTCAAGCCTATATTCAGTGAACCCATATTTATAGAGCTGTATAATGACCAAAGAGAACCGGTTTATACCCGTGATATTCTTTATGTCAAAGGGTTGTTTGATGGAGAGCCGGTGCATATAATGGTGGGTCATTGGCCTTCCCGAAGAGGCGGAGAAGAAGCAAGTGCACCTTTCCGGGCTAAGGCAGCATCGGTTTGTAAGCACAAGGCAGATTCAGTTTTTAAAACAGACCCGAATGCGAAAATAATCATCATGGGCGATTTGAATGATGATCCGATAAGCCCAAGCGTTTCGATTGTAATAAAAGCAAAAGGAGAGGTGAACCGGGTAAAATCCGGAGGATTTTTTAATCCATGGGTTGATTATTACAAGAAGGGAATAGGTACCCTTGCCTACAATGATGCCTGGAATCTTTTTGATCAAATTCTCATTTCGCAGACATGGCTTAACAAACAGCAATCCGGATTCTTTTATAAAGAAGCACTCATCTTCCGGAAATCCTGGATGGAACAAAAAACAGGCCGTTATAAAGGTTATCCTTTACGGACTTATGACTTCAACAAATACATCGGTGGCTACAGTGACCATTTCCCGACCTATCTGATCTTATTGAAAGAAATTCCGTCAGTTACGAATAAATAAACTGAAATATTCTGCTGACTTCTGGCAATAACAAATAATACCTTTCTGTATCAATTCCGGAAATTCTCATATTGCAAAGGAAGCTCCAGATTCTGAGTCTTCAGCATAATAATAATTTTCTGAAGATCATCAATTTTCTTTCCGGTAACCCGTACCTGATCATCCATAATGGAAGGCTGAACTTTTAATCCGGAATCTTTAATCAGTTTTACAATTTTCCTGGCAGTTTCCTTCCCAATTCCCTGTTTTATTTTAATGTCTTTTTTAATCAGGGAACCGGCAGCATACTGATCTTTGCCAAAATCAAAACAGGATGTGTCAATCCCCTGTTTCACCGAGCGGACAATCAGGATATCCTGAACAGCTTTCATCCTGAGGTCATTTTCAGTGATAATATGGATGTTTAATGCTTTTTTATCAAAATCAATTTCAGTTTTTGAGTCATGAAAATCATACCGGGTGGTGATTTCCTTTTTAGCCACATTAATGGCATTATCTAATTTTTGAAGATCAGTTTTACTTACAATGTCAAAGGATGGCATAATAACTTACTTTTTTGCAAATGAAAGAATTTGTTGGCGGGTGAGTTTGCAGTCAACCCAATCATTTTCAAATGAGCATAAGTATCGCTTATAGAATTCAATAGCCGAATTATTCCAGTCAAGCACCTGCCAGTGCATGGTATAAGCATTAAGGCGGGCAGCTTCACAAACAACTTCATTAAATAACTGCCGGCCAATTCCTTTTCTACGGTGTTCTTTAGCAACAACAATGTCATCCAGGTAAAGTCCCCGTCCCTTCCAGGTTGAATATTTGATAAAATAGATTGCTATCCCCGTAATTATATGGTTTTCTTCAGCAACTAGGAGTGAATAACAGGGGTTAGGTCCGTATCCATCTTCATACATCCGCTCAACAGTATTGGTTACTTCTTCAGGTGCATTTTCAAATTCAGCAAGCTCCTGAATCAGTTTATACACTTCCGGTAAATCTTCCGGCCGGCCTTTTCTGATCAGTATACTCATTTGTTTGTTTTAAGTTTGACAAAAATAAGATTGTAGAAAATGAAATTACATTATCGAAAAACCGGCTTGGGTAAACCACTGATGATTTTGCACGGATTATTCGGTTCATCTGAAAACTGGCAGACACTGGCGTTGAGGCTGGTGTCTCATCATTTTGAAATGATACTGCCGGATTTGAGAAACCATGGCCGTTCACCTCATCGTTCTGAACATACTTACAAAGCCATGGCTGAAGATGTAATTGAGTTGATTGAAACGGAAATCGGTCGGCCTGTTTCGTTAATTGGACACAGTATGGGAGGAAAAGTTGCAATGTATGCGGCACTGCACTTTCAGAATTGGATAAATAAGCTGATGGTGATTGATATTGCTCCGGCAGCTTACCCGGTTTTGCATAATGAAATAATCGCGGCATTAAAGAGTCTTCCAGTTGCTGATCTTACTTCACGTAATGAGGCTGATCAGTTAATTGCTGAAAAAATAACACATCCTCCGACAAGGCAGTTTCTGCTAAAAGCACTTTACAGGGATGAAAACAATCAATTTAAATGGAGGTTTAATTTACCGGTAATTGAACATGCGATTAATCGAATAGGAGAAGAAATTAGATCAGAAAAGCCATTCGATAAACCGGTACTTTTCATCAAAGGTGAAAAGTCGGAATACCTGACAACAGAGCATGAATCGCTGATTAGAAGATTGTTCCCACAAGCGGGAATTTTAATTGCTCCCCAAGCCGGTCATTGGGTACATGCCGATAATCCACAATGGCTGGAAGAAAAGATTCTTTCCTTTTTTTAAGGAATCAGCAGGTTTTCTGGGTGCAGGATGACAGGCTTCTAGATGGAGAGTAACAGACGACCCATTGTCCACCTCAGGAAGCGGATTGTAGCCTTGAGATTCGGTAAGGCCGAAGCTGATTTTGGGTTTGTTAATCCCCAGCTTAGGACAATCACACTTCTTTTTAAATATTGAACACGAAGAAAAAGCAACTGGCAGAAATAACAGAAGTACCAGATTATAAAGCAAGTTTTGTTTTTTTACCATTGGAATCGTACGGTGACAAAAATATTTCTTCCGGCACTATTAATACCCGAAGCAAATAAACGATATTGAGTATCCATAATATTATTACATCCGGCCTGAATCTGCCAGTTTTTATTCAGATTATACGAAGTACTCAAGTTAAATATATACCAGCCGGGCATTCCATCGGGGGTTGCATATTTTTCATTATCCTCGCTATTTGGAAGATAATCGCTGATCTTTTTCCATCCGTTAAAATCACAGGAGAAATCAACCTGAAGGGGAGCCCGGGTATAACTCAATTGAGCATGGCCGAAAACAGGAGGAATGTGATCAAGTGGAATATTGCTGCTATCAGTTTGAATTCTGCCATAGGTATAGCTAAGGGTTCCCCTGAATGAAAAAGAGGAAGTTATTTCTGCAAACAGGGAAGAAGAAAATCCTGTTATAAATGCTTTACGTTTATTCTGACTGGCAAAGACTCCACTCATTTCACCATCATAAAAGACACTGTCGTTTCCGCTAAACTGGAATCGATCAAGTACACTAGCATTTCTGTAAAAGGTATAAAAAACAGTATTCTCCCATTTGATTTTTTCAAAGAAGATTTTAATAATCGAGAAATCTGCATTATATGTTTTTTCAGGTTTCAGATTCGGATTTGGAACGATCAGCACTCCGGGCTGTGAATCAAAAACTTTACCGGTATTGTCAACATTCGGAACCCTGAATCCCGTAGAAATCAATGTTGAAATCTTCCAATCGGATTCAGGTAGAAAATTAATTCCTATACTTCCGGTCAATGCTGAATTTCGCTGGCTGGATTCAGTAAACGGAAAGGGGAAAAAATCACGGCTGACAAATTCAGAATACAGATGAGTTGTTTGAAAGCGAAGCCCGTCATTTAGAATCCATTTATCCGTTACCTTCCAAGTATGAGTTGCATACAGTGCATAAAACTGCATTGAATTCTTTCCGTCAGGATAGCGTGTATCAAGTGGTTGCTTTTCATGTGTATTAATGGTTTCACGAAATGCCGTTGATTTCAGTCGTTCAATACGGCCTTCAGTTCCGAGGCGCAGGTTGTGAGTAGCGGTTATTTTCTGAAGGGTAACCGTATATCCGATACTGTTTACTTTTTCAAACCGGTTATCAAGGTTCAGGCTGTTGAATTTACGCTGATGACGACTTTCTTCTGAATATTGATAATTGATACCTGCATTCAGCCGGTTAAAAAATCCAGGCATCGAATGGATAGAAACCTGGTAAGCTGCTAAGGAGCGTAACTGAGGACCATAATACCACTCAGCATAATCAAACTTATCCGGGCCCGGAAGGGTTGACCGGTCATACCGAGGAATATTATTCGTATTTGACCTTTGTAGGTTAAGTGAATGAATGATGTTATCCCGTTGCTTAAAAGCAAATTTCTGCACCAGGTGATATTGACGGTACCCGCTGAATTTCTGAAGGTAAGGATCATCATTTAATACAATTGAGTCCTTACCATTAATCTGTTCAACATAATAATACCGTTTACCGAAAACAGAATCAATTATTCCTTTTCTGGTGCCCATCCGAAGATCCTCAAAATCGGAATAGGTTAGGGAAGTGTATGAAGAAAACCGTTTCCCACCGATGATAAAATCGCTGTGTCCTGTTTTTTCATGGTTGGCAGCAGCATAATGGATAAATGAATTTCCGGTTGTGAGTAGTCCGGTTTGACCCGTTGCGAATCGGGGCGAACGGGTAATCATGTGAATAACCCCGCCCAATGCATCGCTGCCATAAACTGTTGAAGACGGGCCATAAAGGATTTCTGTTTTTTCAAGAGAGTACTGGTCTACCGTAATGATATTCTGTAGATGACCTGCCCGGTAAATCAGATTATTCATTCGGACACCGTCTATCACCAGCAGAATCTTGTTAGCCTCAAACCCCCGGATTACCGGACTTCCGCCTCCCTGCTGGCTCTTCTGAACTGAAACAGCACCACTGCTTTGCAGTACCTCAGCCAAGGTTGCATTTGAGGAGCGTTTTATTTGTGAAGATGATATTACATTGACTTGCTGAGCTACAGAGCGCGTAGTCTCTTCGACTTTATTGGCTGAAACAATTACTTCATGAAGTGAAACTTTATGGGTTGAATCTCTGTTCTCCTGACCGAAGGCTATGAATGGGAAAAACACAATCAGACAAATAATTGTCGAATGATAAATCATGATTGATACTAATGGTACAAAACTATATTATTCTGAATACCTTTTATCAAGAACAAAAACCTCAGTAGTTTTGTGCTGTTATAAAGCAGACCGATAGTTATGGAAGAAGTGTTGCCGTTGCGGGACCGGATTATTGAAGTACTGAAAACCTGTTACGATCCTGAAATACCAGTTGACATCTGGGAGCTTGGATTAATTTATGAAATTAATATTCTGGAAGGAAATGATGTTCATATTATGATGACACTTACCTCACCGAATTGCCCGGTTGCCGAATCATTACCGGTTGAAGTGGAACAAAAAATTCAGAATATTCCTGATATTAATAATGCTAAGGTTGAAATCACCTTTGAGCCACCCTGGGATAAAGACAAGATGAGTGATGAAGCCAGGATGGAATTAGGTATGTGGTGAGTTAATACCACTATGGTGGATGACAAAGGGAATGATTGTTAATGTCATGCAATAGCGGAGGGAACCCGGCTATACAGTATGAGATTTGGGTTAAGTCCTTTATCAGTTTGAAACAAGGATTGTAAATTGCCAGTTTTTTAAACCAGATATGTTTCGTAAAGCAGCTTATCTTTTGTTGATCCTTCTGCTAGGGAATTCAGAGCAGTCGCTTGCCCAGCCTGTAGAAAACGGATTTGCAGTCATTGAAATGTTTATCTCTGAAGGGTGTGGTGCCTCACCAACTGCTGAAAAGGCGGTGAATGAGCTGATTGCTGAATATCAGAAACAAAAAAGACAGGTCTCATTATTGACATTTCATGTTGACTATTGGAATAAATATGGATGGACAGACCCGTTTTCGTCTTTTGGATTTACCAGACGGCAAAGTAATTATGTAAGCTCACTGGAATTAGCAGAAGTATATACTCCTCAGATTTTTATTAATGGATCCATAGCTTTTAGCGGAAGTGAAATAAAAAAAATAAAAGCAGGAATTGATAACCAATTAAAAACACACTTTAAAGATACCCTGGTAATAAAAACAGATTCGCTTACGCATGATACCTTATGGCTTACTTTCAGAACAACACGAGCAGATAAAAACATCAATATTGTCGTGCTTTTTGTACAGATGGATGCTGTTTCTCAGGTACTGAAAGGCGATAATCAGGGAAAGACTCTCTCTCATAAGGATATTGTAAGAGAGATGAATTTTATCAGTGCTGCAAAAAAATCAGGAACTGCAGGAATTCCAATCAAAAAAATTAAACCGGGGAATCAGTTTTTTATCGCAGCCTATCTTCAGCAGAAGCAAACAAAAAAGATTCTGGCAGTCAACAGCAATATTTCCTGGCCATAATCCGGATAACTGAAAGCTTGCTGTTTGTTTGTTGAAGAATTAAAATCTTTAATCAAACTTAACTTAGGCAATTACTTGTAACAATTGTGTGACTTCCTTTTGAATACTAATTCCTTTATCAGCATTGTACCACTTCTGAATTTCGAGTTTAATACTATCCGGGGAAGTTCCTTGAGCTTTCATTTCAGCATAGACTGCTGCACATCCTTCAGGACGTGGTCCCCAACTGGCAAACTCCTTGTTTTCAGAATCAAAAATCACCAGTTTGGGAATTGATTTTGTTCCGTTTGTAAGGTACTGCTCAATTCTGAATGGCTCACTGTCTCTTAATTCATACGAAACCCGGATCAGTGAATTTTCCCGGCTCATTAATTCAATAAATGGTACATTATGAGCTGCATCTCCACACCAAGGTTCGGTAATTACAATCCATTGCTGTGGCTGGCTAATTGCTTTTAGTGCCGATTTGGTTTCATCTGTTAATTTCCCGGTCTTGATCCATCGGTTCATTCTTGACCAGTTTAGCTGAGTGTATTCCAGATAATCCGGATCATCATAGGGTGCTGACGGATTGACGGCATTCTTGTCTAGTAATTTTTCGAAATAAGCTTTGTACTGCTGAAATGTCATGTTTGAATTTTAATTAGGAATGGGCAAAGTTAAGCACAAGCCTTGACAGTAAATTTGCCTGATCAACGTGTATAAGAATGTTAGTAAGTCAGATGAAGGTTCATGCTTGTCAACGAAGTGTAAAGAATAATTTCACCCCGTTGTAAATACAATAAATTTCACACTCACTAAATCATACTTAACCTAATTTGCACTTTTCTAATGGT